>BEID01000164.1 GCA_002898975.1 bacterium HR27
TCACCTGGTGCCAGTGTGACGGTGACCCTGAAGAACGCTCGCACTCTCCAGCGCGACTACCACTGTGATCAGATCAATCCACAGACGTCCCAGCTGGTCGATCCTGGTAAGTCGCTCGACTTCACCTTCACTGCTCCGAGCCAGGCCGGTACGTACGACTTCTGGTGCACCGTGCCTGGCCACAAGGAACTCGGTATGGTTGGGAAACTCGAAGTCAAGTAAACGAGCGCTAGTCGAAAGAGAAAACCGGCGGCTCGCTTGGGAGCCGCCGGTTTTCGTTTGCTGCCTGCACGACCACTCGACCGTGTGCTACGATGTCCCCGGTCACGCACGGGAGCGCGTCTGCCTCGGAACCGGTCGTCATCGGGGCCGCCTCGGGTACGGTCGCTTCCACCCACTTCAGGCTCGACGAAGGAACGCACAGGCAGGGAGAGGAGGATCGCGATGGCACCCCACCAGGCTGGGAGCAACCGGGCCGGGCAGATCGCGATGCCGTTGCCCTCCGCGATCCGCGACATGCTCGATCGCTCGACGCTCATCATCGCCTCGAACCGTGGCCCGATCGAGTTCCACCAGACGAGCGACGGCGAAATCGTCTCCAAGCGCGGGACCGGGGGCGTCATCACTGCGATGAGTGCTGCCGCCCGCTACGCTGAAGCGATCTGGGTGGCCTGCGCGATGACGCCCACCGACCGGCTCCTCGCCGAGCAGATGCGGCAACGGCAGGAACCGTTCATCGATCATCCTGACCTCGAGGGGTTTCATGTCCGCTTCGTCCTGCCCGACCCCGAGGCATATCGTGGCTATTACAACCGGATCGCCAACCCTCTCTTGTGGTTCCTCCAGCACTATCTCTGGGACACGCCACGGGCGCCTGATATCGACTATCAAACCTGGCAGGCGTGGTACAACGGCTATGTCGTCGTCAACCGTCTCTTCGCCGAGGAGATCGTCGCCGCCGCGGATGCGGCACCGCGTGAACCGATCGTCCTTCTCCAGGACTACCATCTCTATTTGACGCCCACGTTCATCCGCGAGCAGCGCCCTGATCTTCTGCTCTATCACTTCATTCACATCCCCTGGCCTGACCAGGATTACTGGCGACTCCTGCCGATCGAGATGCGCCGGGCGATCTGCGAAGGGCTCCTCGCCAACGACATCGTCGGCTTCCAAACGCCACGTCACGCTCGCAGCTTCCTCAACACGGTCGACGCCAACCTGCCGGACGCTGAGGTCGATTACCGGCGCCGCGAGGTGATCTACCGCGGTCGCACGACGCGGGTACGCGTGTATCCCATCTCGATCGACCCGGACCTGGTACGAGCGGTCGCCGCCAGCGAGGACGCACGACGCCACGAGGAACACCTTCAAGCTTTCCGGAACGAGTACACGATCATCCGGGTCGATCGTGCCGAGCCCAGCAAAAATGTCGTCCGCGGCTTTTTGGCCTACGATCGCCTGTTGGAGGCGCATCCTGAGCTGATCGGCCGGGTCAATTTCCTCGCCTTCCTCGTTCCCACGCGGATGGAAGTCGCAGAATACATCAACTACCTCGACGAGATCAACGCGGTTGTCGGGCGGATCAACGCGAAGTACGCAAACATGGCGCAAATCGAAGGGATCGACTGGGAACCGGTGCACTTGTTCGTCGGCGACGACTACCCGCGAGCCCTCGCGGCGATGAAGTTCTACGATGTACTCCTCGTCAACGCGATCTTCGACGGGATGAATCTCGTCGCGAAGGAAGGCGCGCTCCTCAACGAGCGCAACGGCGTCCTGATCCTCTCGGAAGGCGCCGGAGCGTATCAGCAGCTGGGCCCCTGGGCGCTTACGGTCTCTCCGACCGACATCGAAGGGACGGCCGAAGCACTCTGGCGCGGTCTGACCATGCCGGAAGCAGAGCGCGCCTGGCGCGCCGAGCAACTCCGCCAGCACGTGCTCGAGCACGACCTGCGCCGCTGGTTGGTCGATCAGTTGCAGGATATCGCCGAACTCCGAACCGAGCGCGAGACCGATCGCGTGACTGCACCATCGTGAGCCAGCGAGGCCAGTCTGGCTACCGGATGGTTTGGTACAACTCTCCCGGTGTAGTCGGGGCCGACCCGGGAGGGTAACCGTGTTCGAGCGAATCGGCCGGTTCTCGTTCCGCTACCGCTGGTGGGTACTGGCCTTTTGGCTCGTCGCTGTCCTCATCGCGTTGCCGTTTCTTCCGCGTGTCACCGGAGCACTGGAAGTCGGCGGCTTCTCGAGTCCGCATACGGAGGCAGCTCGCACGCGCGAGCTGCTCCAGCAACGGATCCCTGGATACAGTCCGAGCTCGATCATCGTTCTGTTTTCCCATCCTACCTTACGTCCAACCGATCCTGCCTTCGTCCAGCAAGCACAGGAAGCGCTCCGCGCGGTTCCATCGGTACCCCATGTCACCGGTATCCAATGGTTCACTGACAATCCGACGCAAATCGCACCGGACGGCTCGCTCGCCTATGCGCTCATCGAGCTCGATCTCCAGCCCGAGGAAGCACAGCGCGTGCTCGACGAGATCCAGGCAGCGATCCAGCCGACCGACCTTACCATTCAGCTGGCTGGCGCACCGGCCTTCTACGCGGATCTCGAACGTGTCACCGAGCGTGACCTCCGTCGTGCTGAGCTGATCGCCTTCCCGTTCGCCCTCGTCGCCTTGCTCTACGTCTTCGGATCAGCCGTCGCTGCTGCGGTCCCGCTGTTCATCGGCGGGGTGACGGTAGCCCTCGTGCTCGGTATCGTCTACGGCCTGACACACGTTACCGAACTGTCAATCTTCACGCTGAACGTGGCCTCGCTGCTGGGCCTCGGTCTCTCGATCGACTACTCGCTCTTCCTGGTCAGTCGCTTCCGTGAGGAACTCGCGCAGAATGGGCTGGAAGACGCAGTCGCGCGGACGACCGCCACGGCAGGTCGAGCCGTGTTCTTTTCCGGTTTGACCGTGCTGATCGGGCTTTCCGGGCTCGGCTTCTTAGAATTCCTGTTCATGCGTTCGGTCGGCATCGCTGGCGTCCTGGTCGTTCTCGTCGCTGTCAGCGCGAGCCTGACGCTCTTGCCAGGACTGCTGGGCATTCTCGGCCGGCGGATCGACGCCCTCCGTGTCATCCGGCGTGGTACCGAGACCGGGCGCTTCTGGCTCCGGATCTCGGACTTCGTTATGCGCCGCCCCTGGCAGATCGCCATCCCTGTCGTCACGTTGCTTGTCGTTCTGGGCTTGCCCTTCCGCCATGTCGAACTGAGTTCACCCGATGCGACGATCCTGCCGACCTCCACACCTTCACGCCAGGCACTCGACACCTTCCGGCGCGCTTTCGGTGACGGCGCCCTCTCACCTCTCGTCATCGCCGTGGAAACCGAGCGACCCGTCAACGACCCGGCCACGATCGCTGCGCTCTACGAGTTCACCCGCCGCCTGGCAGCCGACCCGCGGGTGACGCGCGTCACCAGCATCGTGACCATCGATCCCCGCATCTCGCTCGAGCAGTATCAGCTCCTGTACGCCGATCCCAGCCGTATCCCTGACCCGCTCCTCCGGCGTGTCTACACCCAGCTCGCTGGAGATCATCTCGCCGCCGTCTATGTGTATACTGACGCGCTTCCGGCCAGCGACCGCGCGAAACAGCTCCTGCACGATATCCGGGCGATGGATCCTGGCCCTGGGCTACAACTCTGGGTCGACGGCGGTACCGCTGAAATCGTCGATGTCGTCAACCGAATGTACAGCGAATTTCCCCTAGCAGCACTGACCGTCGTCCTCGCCACCTATGTCGTCTTGTTCATGCTGCTGCGGTCGGTCTTCCTCCCGCTCAAAGCGATCGTGCTGAACGTGCTGAGCCTGACCGCGAGCTACGGTGCCCTCGTCTTCGTGTTCCAAGAGGGCCACTTCAGCTCGCTCTTGCGTTTCTCACCGCTCGGGTTCACGGAGGCCTCGCTTCCAATCGTGATGTTCTGCATTCTCTTCGGTGTCTCGATGGACTACGAGGTGTTCCTGCTGAGCCGGATGCGCGAGGTCTGGGACCAGACGCACGACAATCGCCTCGCCGTCGCGACCGGGCTCGCCCGGAGCGGTCGCATCATCACCGGCGCAGCCCTCATCCTCGTGGTCGTCGCCGCCGCGTTCGTGACAGCCGATGTTGTCTTGATCAAAGCGCTGGGGCTCGGCATCGCCCTGGCGATCGCGCTCGATGCGAGCATCGTCCGCACGCTGCTGGTGCCAGCGACGATGCGCCTCCTCGGCCAGTGGAACTGGTGGGTACCGCGACGGATGGCGCGCGCGCTCGAAACCGTGCGCATGGGTCATTGATGCGACGGCGCACGTTCCTCACCTGGCTCGGCCTGCTGTTCGCTGCCTGCCGCACGGACAGCGCGCCAGGAGCAGCATCGCCAGCAGAACCCAGTCCTCGTCCAGCGAGCCTCTTTCTGACACCACCACCTCCTCCCGGCCCGCTCGCGTTTCCACGCGACTTCGGCTCGCACGACGTACTGACCGAGTGGTGGTACTACACCGGACATCTCCACGCAGCAACGGCCGCGCGCTTCGGCTTCGAGTTCGTGATCTTCCAAGTCCAGCGCTTCGGCTACCCGGTCGTGTATGCCGCGCACGCCGCTGTCACGCTGATCGATCGACAGGCATTCCACTGGGACGAGCGCCTCGTCTCGCTCCCGCAACGGCAAGCCAGCTGGCCACTCGAACTCCACGTCGGCGATTGGACTCTCGTGAGCGACGGCGAGTCCGACCGGATCACGACGCGGAGCGTACCGTTCGCGTTCGACCTCAGCCTCCGATCGACCCGAGCGCCGGTCCTCCACCACGGGGGTTATTTCGAATGGGCTCCGGCGACCGGTTCCTT
>BEID01000165.1 GCA_002898975.1 bacterium HR27
TGGCTGAAGTCGTCTATGCCTGCCGTTTCGAGCAAGTGCAACACATCGACGATCTCTTGGAGCGCCGCACCTTTCTCGCTTTCGTCGACTGGCACCATGGCCTCCAGTCGCTCGAGACGGTGAGCATGATCATGGCGCGTGCATTGCACTGGTCTGACGTGCAGCGGGTGAGTGAGGTTGCTCGTTTCCGGCATCGGGTCCAGGAGTTGTTCGGTGCCGAGTACGGGATAGCGGCGGAGTTGCGTGCGGCGCGCGCAGCGCTCCACACGGGAGGGGGGTCAGGATGAGCGGGTGATTGTCATCGCAGCGGGGGGACCGAAACGACGCGCAATGTGGAGAACAGCAAGGGAAGAGGAGTGGGAGCATGGAGAAGTTCCTCGCGGAACTGATCGGGACGCTCATTCTTATCCTCTTGGGGGATGGCGTCGTCGCAGGTGTGTTGCTGGCTCGCTCGAAGGCGCAGAATAGCGGCTGGATCGTGATCACGTCGGGATGGGCCTTCGCGGTTGCCGTCGCGGTGTATGCGACGGGACGCATCAGCGGCGCCCATATCAACCCGGCAGTGACGATCGGCCTGGCAGTCAGCGGTGCCTTCCCCTGGAGCGATGTCCCGCTGTACATCATTGCGCAGTTCATCGGGGCTTTCCTGGGCGCAGTCCTCGTCTGGCTAGCGTATCTCCCGCACTGGGGAGCGACGGAGGATCCTGGGCTCAAGCTGGCTGTGTTTTCCACCGGACCTGCGATCCGGAACTATGCTCTCAATCTCATTACAGAAATCATCGGGACGATGACGCTGGTTTTCGGCGTGCGTGCGATCTTGGCCAACGAACTCGCTGCTGGCTTGGGACCGCTCCTGGTCGGCGTGCTCGTGTGGGGAATCGGTCTCTCGCTCGGTGGCCCCACCGGGTACGCGATCAATCCGGCGCGTGATCTCGGCCCCCGCATCGCCCACGCGCTCCTGCCGATTCCGGGGAAGGGAGACTCGGACTGGCAGTATGCTTGGGTTCCCGTCGTGGGGCCGATTATCGGAGGTATCGTCGGTTCGCTCTTGTTCGATTTCTTGCTGAAGTAAGGTGCCGAGAGGGGGACTGCATGAAAAAGCTCATCAACGATCCCCAGCAGGTCGTCCGCGAGGCGCTGGAGGGGATGGCAGCAGCGCATCCGGATCTGATTCGGGTCAGTCTGGAGCCGAAGTATATCTATCGCGCGGATGCGCCTCGACCCGGAAAGGTTGCCGTCATTTCGGGTGGAGGGAGCGGGCACGAGCCGATGCACGGTGGTTTCGTCGGCTATGGCATGCTCGATGCTGCTTGTCCCGGTGAAGTGTTCACCTCGCCGACTCCGGATCAGATGTACGAAGCTGCCAAGCGGGTTCACGGTGGTGCAGGAGTCCTCTTCATCGTCAAGAACTATTCGGGCGATGTCATGAATTTCGATATGGCAGCGGATCTGCTGCGTGGTGATGGCATCGCTGTCGAGAGTGTCCTGATCGCGGATGACGTCGCCGTGGAATCGAGCCTGTACTCGCAAGGTCGGCGGGGGACCGGGACGACCGTGCTCGCCGAGAAGATTCTCGGAGCGGCTGCGGAACGAGGCTATGCGTTGGATCGCTTGGCTGAACTCGGCAGGCGGGTTGCTGAGAATGGGCGATCGATGGGTATGGCTCTCACCCCGTGCACGGTTCCGCACGTGGGCAAGCCGACCTTCGAACTGGGCCCGGACGAGGTTGAGATCGGTATCGGTATTCACGGGGAACCGGGTCGATACCGCGAGCCTTTGCGGCCGGCTGACGAGATCGTGGAACGCCTGCTGGATCCGATCTTGAGCGATTTGCCCTTCCGGGCAGGCGATCGCGTCATCTGCATGGTCAACTCGATGGGCGGCACTCCGCTCCTGGAGCTGAACATCGTCTACCGGAAAGTCGCTGCGGTGTGTGCCCAGCGTGGCGTGACGATCGCCCGGAACCTCGTCGGCGCCTATATCACCAGCCTCGAGATGGCCGGTGTCTCTATCACGCTGTTGCGGGTGGACGACGAGATGCTCGAGCTGTGGGACGATCCGGTCCACACACCGGCGTTACGCTGGCGACGGTGAGCGGCGTTGCATACGGGAACGAGGCGAGCGTGGAGGCCGAGGTGGAGGAATGGATCTGACGACCGAACAGGTTCTCGCCTGGATTCAGCGCATTGCCGAGCTGATCCGACAGAACCGTGACTATCTGACCCAGCTCGATGCAGCCATCGGCGATGCCGACCATGGAGCGAACATGGACCGCGGATTCCAGGTCACGGTCC
Source organism: bacterium HR27 (assembly GCA_002898975.1). Classification (GTDB taxonomy): domain Bacteria; phylum Chloroflexota; class Chloroflexia; order Thermomicrobiales; family Thermomicrobiaceae; genus Thermomicrobium. The sequence goes on from BEID01000165.1 coordinate 2,295, forward strand.
AGAAGCTCGGGAACGAACCTCCGAACGATGTCGGGGCGATCTTCCGCACCGTGGGTATGGCGCTCTTGAGTTCGGTAGGTGGTGCCGCGGGCCCGCTCTACGGAACGTTCTTCCTCGAACTCGGGAAGCAGCTTGCGGGCCGAACGGCGGTGAGTGCGCAGGAGTGGGCAACCGCCCTGCGCACTGCCGTCGCTGCCGTGGCCGCGAGAGGCCAGGCCCAGGTTGGTGACAAGACGATGATCGATGCGCTCGCGCCGGCTGTCGAAGAACTGGAGCGGGCACTCGCGGAGGGGGTCAGCCTGGCGGTGGCTATGCAGCGAGCTGCAGCAGCAGCGGAAGAGGGGATGCGTGCGACTATTCCCCTGCAGGCCCAGCGCGGACGAGCGAGTTACCTGGGAGAGCGCTCGGTCGGTCATCAGGATCCCGGTGCGACATCCAGCGCTCTGTTGCTGACGGCCGCTGCCGAGATCCTGGCGACTGAGTGAGGGCGGCAGCGGTACTTTGCTGGCCGGCTGACAGGCGAGGAGTGGTGTGCTGTCGGAAAGGAAAGGGGTCACGATGAGTCGCTTCGTTCTTGCCATCGACCAGGGGACGACGAGTACCCGTGCCATGATCTTCGATCGCGAGAGCAATGTTATCGGCATGGATCAGCGTGAGCATCAGCAGATCTACCCACAGCCGGGGTGGGTCGAGCATGACCCGCTGGAGATCTGGCAACGCACCCAGGAGGTGGTGCGTGCGGCCCTGGAGCGTGCCGGCAGCAGTGGTAATGAGATCGCTGCGGTCGGCAGTACGAACCAACGCGAGACGACAGTGGTGTGGAACCGCCACACTGGTCAACCCTACCAGAACGCAGTCGTCTGGCAGGACACGCGGACCGACCAGTTGTGCGCGCGACTGGAACGGGAAGGCTACGGCCCGCTCTTCCGGGAACGAACGGGATTGCCGATTAGTACCTACTTTTCTGGTCCCAAGCTCCGCTGGTTGCTCGAAGCGAACCCGACACTGCGCGCTGACGCCGAAAAGGGTGACGCCCTGTTCGGCAATATTGATACCTGGTTGATCTGGTGGCTCACTGGAGGCCCCAACGGCGGCGTACACGTGACAGATGTCTCCAATGCGAGCCGAACGATGCTGATGAATCTCCGTACGCTCGACTGGGACGACGAACTCCTCCGTGTGCTGGAGATCCCGCGTCAGATGCTGCCGGCGATCCGGCCCTCGTCCGATCCTCAGACCTATGGTGTGACGACGAGCGATGGACCGCTCGGAGCGCGCGTGCCGGTCTGCGGGGATCTGGGCGACCAGCAGGCTGCCTTGGTCGGTCAAGCCGGCCTGCAACCCGGTATGGCGAAGAACACTTACGGTACCGGTTGTTTCCTGCTTCTCAACACGGGGACAGAGATTGTCCCGTCGCGGTACGGACTCTTGACCACTGTCGCCTATCGCTTCGGAAACGGGCCGTGCGTCTACGCGCTCGAGGGGTCGATTGCGATTACCGGAGCGCTGGTGCAGTGGTTGCGCGATAATCTCGGTCTCATCACGCACTCTGCTGCCGTGGAGGAATTGGCTCGTTCAGTCGAGGATAATGGCGGTATTTACTTCGTGCCCTTCTTCTCCGGTGCCTTCGCTCCCTACTGGCGCGCCGATGCCCGCGGAGTGATCGTCGGCCTCACGCGGTTCATCACCCGCGGGCATATCGCTCGGGCTGCGCTGGAAGCGACGGCGTATCAGACGCGCGATGTGGTCGAAGCGATGATCGCTGATTCGGGTATTCACCTGACGCAACTGCGTGTCGATGGCGGTATGGTGCAGAACGAGCTGCTCATGCAGTTCCAGGCGGATATCCTGAATGTGCCAGTGGTGCGTCCAGTGGTGACCGAAACGACCTCGCTCGGAGCTGCCTATGCGGCAGGACTGGCGGTGGGCTACTGGGCAAACGAGGAGGAAATCGCGCAGTACTGGAAAGAGGCGAAGCGCTGGAACCCGCAAATGGCGGAGGACCAGCGGAGTCTGCTCTATCGCGGTTGGAAGAAGGCCGTCGAGCGCAGTTTCGGGTGGGTCGAGCTGTAGCACATCTGGTTCGCGAGTGGGGCAGGCAGCAGCCAGGCCCGACCGAGCTGCTGACGGAGCGTGGCTGCGGGTATCCGTCCACGCTCCGTCACCGCCCTGTATGCTTCCCGAGGTGGGTCGATCGATGGAGGCACCGGCGTGGTCGGTCTCGTCATAGTTTCGCACAGCGCGAAAATCGCAGAAGGTACCCGTGAGTTCGCCTTGGAAATGGTCAAGGGCGCCGTGCCGATCTACGCGGTCGGTGGGGTCGATGGCGATCGATTAGGAACCGACGTAACCAAGATCCTGGAAGCCCTGCAGGCCGCGCTCGTACAGGCGGACGATGTACTCGTTCTCGGTGACCTCGGGAGCTCGCTCCTCGGCGCGCGCACTGCGATCGAACTCCTCGACGAGCGTGCGCGACAGCGGGTCCGGATCAGTCAAGCGGCGCTCGTCGAGGGGGCTGTCATCGCCGCGATCGAGGCCTCGGTCGGGAAATCTTGTGACGAGGTCG
>BEID01000166.1 GCA_002898975.1 bacterium HR27
TAACCGGAGATGCCTATCATGTCAGCGCGCCGGATCCGGACGGTCTCGGTGCAGCTCGGGCGATGCGGCTGGCGTTGCAGGATGCCAGGCTGCGTCCCGAGGACGTGGACTATATCTGCGCGCATGGGACGTCGACCCCGCTCAACGACGTGACGGAGACGAAGGCGATCAAGGCGGTGTTCGGCGAGCATGCCTATCGGGTCGCCGTGAGCTCGCCGAAGAGCATGATCGGGCACCTCGTCGGGGCGGCCGGCGCAGTCTCTGGCGTGGTGTGCGCGCTGGCGATTCGGGATGGCGTGGTCCCGCCGACGATCAATCTGGAACATCCGGACCCGGAGTGCGATCTGGACTACGTGCCCAATGTGCGGCGCGAGATGCCGGTGCGGGTGGCCATCGCCAACGCGTTCGGCTTCGGTGGCCAGAACGCGGTGGCGGTCTTCCGGGCCTACGACGAAGCGGGCGACTGACAACAGACCGGACGCGCCGTTGCAGCCGCCTCGTCGACCGGGCCAGCAGGGACCTACCAGCCGAACTGGTTGGCGAGGAGGCGGTGGTTGACGCGGAGTACGATGGGTGACCCGTGCGGGCAGACGGTCGGTGCGCGGGTTTCGCCCAGCGCCTGGATCAGGACGCGCATGGCCGGGCGGGTGAGTGGCCGCCCCCGGCGCACGGCGGTGCGGCACGCGAGCTGAACGAGACACCGCTCGTGCCAGTCGTCGCTATCCTGCTGCTCGAGTTCGTCGACGAGGGCGAGCAAGGCGGGCGCGAGTTGCTCGCGCTCGGCGAGGGGCTCGGGTCGATCTGCGTCTCCGGTAAGGCCAGGTAACGCCGGTACGGTGCGGAGCACGAACGAGCGTGGGCCGAACGGCTCGCACTGGAAGCCCAGCGCTGCGAGGTGATCGAGCCAGCGCTGGAAGCGTTCGCGCTGCGCAGGCCGGACGTCGATGAGGACGGGCTCGGGCAGCGGCACAGGATGGTGCCGTGGCACTCGTGCGTGCTCCAGCAGCCGCTCGGCGAGAACCCGTTCGTGGGCACGGTGCTGGTCGACGAGAAGCAGACTGTCAGGGGCCTCGAGGAGAATGAGCCGGTTGGCGACCTGCCCGATCAGCCGGAGCGGTGGGAAAGCGGGTGTGACGATTTCGTCCTCCGTCCTGTCGTCGTACGGGTTCCCTGCCTCTGCGACGCTGGCCCGGAGCGGGTCGAGGCGAGACACGTCGGGTTCGAGCGTCAGGGAACGGGGGGTACGAGCGAGGATCTGGCTCAAGCGGTCGCCGATCGCCTGACCGATCTCGCGCTCGGCGCGGAGCCGTACCTCGAGTTTGGCAGGATGGACGTTCACGTCGACCAGTTCCGGTGCGGTTTCGATGACGACGACCAGGATCGGGTGTCGACCGCGCGGAAGGTAAGGGCGATAGGCGGCCTCGACGAGCGCGAGGAGTGTCCGCGGTTGAGTCCAGCGTCCGTTGACGATGACGTGCAGATGGTTCCGGCTGGAGCGCGTGACGTCAGGAGCCGTGACGAGACCGGAGAGGCGGGCGCCCGCGATCTCGCACGGTTCGATCGAGGGGAGCGAGTCAGCGAGCGTCGTGCCGTACACCTCGAGGACGACAGCGCGGAGGTCTCCGGTGCCGCTGGTGGCGAGGGCCGTTCGACCGTCGATGATGAGCGTGAAGCGCACGTGCGGCGCAGCGATGGCCAGCCGGTGGACGACGCGGACGATTTCCGCCGTTTCGGCCCGCTCGTTCCGGGCTGCGGCCAGACGTGCCGGGACGTTTTCGAAGAGTCGGCGGACGGTGACGGTGGTGCCGGGCGGGTGGGCGACGGGCTCGTCAGAGAGCAGCTGGCCGGCGTAGAGAACGAGCTGACGGCCGGCAGGGCGGTCGCCGGTGGCGCTGGCGATGGTGAGTTCGGCGACTGTTGCGATGCTGGGCAAGGCTTCACCCCGGAACCCGAGCGTCGCGATCCGCTCGAGGTCGTCGTCCGGCAGCTTGCTGGTGGCGTGACGCTGGACAGCGAGCGGGAGTTCCTCGGCTGGAATACCGCAACCGTCGTCGCTGACGCGGATTTCGTGGAGGCCGCCGCGCCGAATGTCGATGCGGATCCGGCTGGCGCCGGCATCCAGTGCGTTCTCGACCAGTTCCTTGACCACGGAGGCCGGACGTTCGATCACCTCACCGGCCGCGATGCGGGCCGCGATCTCCGGGGGAAGAATGCGGATCGCTCGCCGGACGGGCGATCGGCCGGTCATGGTATCCCTGCGGTGCTGGTGACTGTTCCGCGTAGTCGTGCTTGCCAGGAGAAGAGCCAGTCGAGTGCCTGGCGTGGCGAGAGCTGGGTGAGGTCGAGCGCCACGAGGTCGCGTGCGAGCGCCTGGGCGAGGCAGGAGGCGTCGGGGAATCCGGGCAGCGTGAGCTGGTACGGTACGGGTGCAGGGCTGACCTGTCCGTCCGGTGCTGGGGGGTACACCGTGCGGCGCGGCGGTGGTTCGCCGAGCAGCGCTTCGGCACGGTCAGCTACCCAGGAGGGGAGGCCAGCCAGTCGTGCGACCTGGATCCCGTAGGCACGGTCGGCGGGGCCAGGGAGCACGCGGTAGAGGAAGATGACCCGGCCGTCCTGTTCCACCGCGGCGACGTGGGCGTTAGCGACCCCCGGCAGTTCGTCGGCCAGTGTCGTCAGCTCCAAGAAATGGGTGGCGAAGAGCGTGCGTGCCCCGACACGACCGTGGAGATCCTCCAGGACCGCGCGAGCGATGGCGAGCCCATCCTGCGTGGCGGTACCGCGTCCGACTTCGTCCAGGATGACGAGGCTGCGGCGCGTCGCCTGGCGGAGAATCGTGGCCGTTTCGACCATTTCGACCATGAACGTACTCTGTCCACCGGGCAGGTCATCGTGCGCCCCGACCCGGCAGAAGATGCGATCGACGAGACCGATGCGGGCGGAGCGAGCGGGTACGAACGAGCCGATCTGCGCGAGGAGCACGATGAGCGCCACCTGCCGGAGGTAGGTGCTCTTGCCGCCCATGTTCGGCCCGGTCACCAGGACGATCCGCGGGTGCTCGCCGCCGAGCCGGCAATCGTTGGGGACGAACGGTTGGTCCTCCAGGAGCGCTTCGACGACCGGATGCCGTCCTGCCTCGATCTCGAGGCAGTCGCTCTCGTCCAGGTGCGGTCGTGTCCAGCCGTAGCGGGCTGCGACCTCAGCGAGCGAGCGGAAAGCGTCGAGCATGGCGAGCCAGTGGGCGAGTTGCAGGAGCGACCCCACGCGCTCGGTGACCTCGCGCGTCAGGCGTGCCAGGGCTGCACGCTCCAGTTCGGCGATCTCAGCCTCAGCGGCGAGCAAGCGTGCTTCGGCTTCCTTGAGTTCCGGAGTGATGAAGCGCTCGCCGGTGGCCACAGTCTGCTTGCGGACGTAATCGGACGGGACGCGGGCGAGATGCGGTCGCGTCACTTCGATGTAGTAGCCGAAAACTTTGTTGTAGCCGACCTTGAGCGAACGGATGCCGGTGCGCTCGCGCTCGCGTCGTTCGAGCGTGGCGAGGAACTGCCTGGTATCGTGGAGCGTCGCGAGCGCGGCGTCGAGTTCCGGACTGAAGCCGGGGCGGATCCGCGCACCATCAGCGTCCTCGACGACCGCGCGCTCGAGTATCGCGGCCAAGTCGGTACAGGGTACCGCCTCAGCGGCGAGCGAGGCGAGCGCGGGATCGTCGCAGGCCCGGAGCGTGCCGATCGCTGCCTCGGCGGTGGCGAGTGCCTGGCGCAAGGACAGGAAGTCCCGGACGGTTGCGTTGCCTTGCACGATGCGGCTGGCGAGCCGCTCGAGGTCACCAGCACCGAGCAGGATACGCTCGAGACGAAGACGCACTTCGGTGGCCTGTACCAGCGCGGCGACGATCGCTTGTCGGCGCCAGATTTCGTTCAGGTCACGGAGCGGTTCGTTGACCAGTCGGCGGAGCGCCCGGGCACCCATCGGCGTCACGGTCAGATCGAGGATGCCGAGGAGCGAGGCGCGGGTACCGCCGGTGCGGAAGCTCCGGGTCAGTTCGAGATTGCGCCGGGTCGCTACATCCAGCCCCATGCGGCGTGCCGGGGGCTCGGTGCGGAGGCTGGTGAGGAGCGGAAGCAAAGCAGGGTTGGTTCGCTCGAGATAGACGAGGATGGCGCCAGCGGCAGCGATCGCGGCCGGCTGCTGCTCGCACCCGAAAGGTGCCAGCGTCGACGTGCCGAAGTGCGAGCGCAACCGGTGCGCTGCGCGGTCAGGATCGAAGTGCCAGGGCTCGAGACGGGTGATCCGCCCGGCACCGACTGGAGGGTCGGCCTGGCCCTCCGGGAGGAGACATTCAGCCGGTGCGAGGCGTGCCAGTTCCTCGGCCAGCGTCGCTTCGCGGTCGGGGCCGGTGAGCTCGAGGACGGCGAACTCACCGGTGCTCACGTCGACCCAAGCGAGTCCGGTGCGATCCGGAAGCGGTGCGAGCGCAGCGAGATAGCGGTTCTCCGTCGCCGGGAGAAGCGCTGCCTCGGCGACCGTGCCGGGAGTCAGGACGCGCGTGACGGCGCGCTCGACCAGACCCTTCCCTGGCTCGCTGAGTTGCTCGGCAATCGCGACCGTATGGCCAGCGGCGAGCAAGCGGCTCAAGTAATAGTTCAAAGCGTGATGCGGGATGCCGGCCATGGGGACGCGCCCGTTGCGCCCGAAGGAACGTGAGGTGAGCGTGATGCGGGCGTCGCGGGCGACGATTTCGGCATCACGATCGAAGGCTTCGTAGAAGTCGCCGAGTCGGTAGAGCAGGATGGCGTGCGGATACTGTGCCTTGAGGCGAAGGTACTGACGCCGCG
>BEID01000167.1 GCA_002898975.1 bacterium HR27
GCCTTCATCTCGTGGATCTGGACGTTCGGGTCGGCCACCCAGGCACCCAGGTCGTTGACCACGTCGCCGACCACGATCCCCATGAAGCCCCAGTGCCACGGCATCCCGATCTGGTGGATCGTCTTGCCGTTCACCGTGAGCGGGCGCAGCCGCGGTGTGACCAGGGCCTTGGCCACGATCGTGCCGCGCTTCGAGGTGATGCGCACCCAGTCGAGGTTCTTGATCCCCTTCTCCTGAGCCAGCTCCGGACTGATCTCCACGAACAGCTCCGGCTGCAGCTCCGCCAGCCACGGCAACCAGCGGCTCATCGCGCCGGAGAGGTGATGTTCCGTCAAGCGGTAGGTCGTCAGGACGATCGGGAACTGCGGGTCGCCGAAAGCAGCCAGCTGGTTGCGTTCGTGCTCGTAGACCTTGGCGATCGGGTTATTCTGCTGCTTCGGATACAGCAGGTTTGGAACCGGCGACTCCATCGGCTCGTAGTGTGTCGGCAACGGCCCGTCCTGTAGGCCGGACGGGACAAAAAGCCAGCCCTTGCCGTCGGCCATCATGATGAACGGGCTCTTGCCGTCGTGGGCATCGAGGCCGGTCGCACCCGGCTTGGCTGGCGTATCCGGTGCCTTGGTCGCCGGGAAGTCGGGGACGTCGTAGCCGACCCACTTCTTCTGGGCAGCGTCCCACCAGATCAGCTTCTTGCGCTCCGACCACGGGTTGCCGTTCGGATCGGCCGAGGCCCGGTTGTAGAGGATGCGCCGGTTGGCTGGCCAGGCAAAACCCCAACCGAGGTGCGTACCCGGCTTGTCGTCCGGATCCGGGTTGCGGCTCGCTGGCAGGAACTTCCCTTCCTCCGGATAGGCTCCACAGTAGATCCACGACGCGCAGGTCGTCGAGCCATCGTCCTTGAGGTCGCCGAACCCCTTCAGGAGTTCGCCGGTGTCGGTCTTGAACCCGTTGACCTCGCGCCAGATCTTCATCACGTCCGGCTCGCCCTGGATGCGCGTGTTCGTCGGGTACTTGCCTGGCTCGTAGTCGTAGTCCCAGGTCAGGTTCTTGAACCCTTCGTCGCGCGGCAGGGTCGAGTCGGCGTACAGCTTCTTGAGCCGCAGCGCGAGCTGGTGCGTGAACCAGACATCCGAGCGGCAATCGCCGGGTGGGTCGGTTGCCTTCTCGTGGAACTGGATGAGTCGCTGCGTATTAGTGAACGTCCCCTCGATTTCCGCCACCTGCGCTGACGGGAACAAGAAGACCTCGGTCTTGATTTCCTCGGGCTTCATCTCGCCGCTCTGGACTTCTGGCGACTTGTACCAGAACGCGGCCGTCTCCGTCTCGAAGTTGTCCTTGACGACCAGCCAGTCCAGATTGGCGAGTGCTCGTCGGATGAGGCCTGCGTTGATCGACGTTGCCGGGTTCTGCCCGAAGAAGAAGGCACCCTTGATCTCGCCCCGCGCCATGGCGTGGAAGCTCGCCATGAACGAGTAGTCGCCGTTGATCTTCGGGTGCCAGTCGTAGCCGAAGTCGTTCTCCGGCTTGGCGGCATCGCCGTACATCGACTTCAAGTAGCTCACCATGAACTTGGGCAGGTTCGCCCAGTACCCGGTCGGCCGTGTCTCGGTGAGGATGTAGTCTCGCAGCGTATCGTGTGTGCGCCGCGCGTCCGGGTGGGCCATGTATCCCTGGATCGAGTGGTAGAGCGTCGGAATATCGGTCGAGCCCTGGATCGTCGCGTGGCCGCGCAAGGCCAGGATGCCGCCACCCGGCCGGCCCATGTTGCCCATCAGCAGCTGCAGGAGCGCCGCGCAACCGATGTTCTGCACGCCGTAGGTGTGCTGCGTCCAGCCCATCGCGTAGACGAAGGTCGTCGTGCGCTCCGGGCCGGAATTCTCGGCCAGCATCTCGGCTACCTTGAGGAACAGCTCTTTCGGCGTCCCGCAGATCTGCTCGACCATCTCCGGGGTGTAGCGCGAGAAGTGACGCCGGACGATCTGGAACACTGTTCGCGGGTGTTGCAGGGTGGGATCCTTCTCGGCCGGCGGCGGGACCATCTTCTGGATCATCTCTGCGAACGTCGCCGCCTTGAGCGCCTCTTCGCGCGCCTTGGCCGCATCCCATGGCTGCGTGCGCTTGTACTGCCAGGTCGTGTTATCGTAAACATACTTCTGGAAGGTTCCCTCTGGTGCTTCCTTGAGACCCGAGAAGACGCCCTCGAGGTCCTCAGTGTCCTGAAAATCGTCGCGGATGATCGTCGCCGCGTTGGTGTAGTTGACGACGTAGTCCTTGAAGTACTTCTCGTTCTCGATCATGTAGCGGATCAGCCCGCCGAGGAAGGCAATATCCGTCCCCGAGCGGAGCGGCACGTAGAGATCAGCCATCGCCGACGTGCGCGTGAAGCGCGGGTCGACGTGGATCAGCTTCGCACCGCGTCGCTTCGCCTCTGCCACCCAGCGGAACGCCACCGGGTGGTTCTCGGCCATGTTGGAACCCATGATGATGATCAGGTCGGCATTGACGAGGTCACCAGGGAAGGTGGTCGAACCACCGCGCCCGAGCCGAGTCCCCAGACCGGGGACGGTCGAGCTGTGTCATATCCGCGCCTGGTTCTCGATCCGGACGATCCCCAGGCCGCGCATCAGCTTCTGGTGGATGTGGTTCCACTCGTTGTCGATCGTCGCGCCACCCAGCGAGAAGATCGCCGTCGTGTGCATCACCCGCTTGCCGTTCGGCAGCGTCTCGACGAACGTCTCGTCGCGCGTCTTCTTCACCAGTTCCGCGACACGGTCCATCGCCCAGTCGAGGTCGACGACTTCCCACTGGGTCCCGTAGGGCTTGCGGTAGAGTACCTTGGTCAGCCGATTGGGGTTCACGTGCAGCTGGAACTGCGCTGCCCCCTTCGGGCACAGGTTCCCCTTGTTGATCGGGCTCTTCGGGTTCCCCTCGATATTGACGATCTGCCCGTTGACCACGTGCACGAGGGTTCCGCAGCCCACTGCGCAGTAGGGGCACACGCTCGGAAAGACCTGCGCGTTCGCGATCCGCAGCTGTTGTGCCCGCACCTGCTTGGGCCGAAGATCGACTCCCAGGCCAGCCAGGGCACCGACTGCGGTTCCCGCTGCCGCGCCACCGAATTTTAGGAATTTCCGGCGCGACACTGTCACGGCCATCGAACGACCTCCTCGCTCCGTTCGACACGACCACGTTCGGAATATCACGGAATATCGGGGCATGACCGATCCTGGCGGTATTCTACGCTCATCGGTTGACTTTGTCAATCGCGGGCAGGTATGGTTGGCCGTGCTGGAGCGCAGCAGGAGGTCGCTCGATGCGTCGCATCGCGTCCGCATGGCTCCTCGTCGTGGCCGGTCTGTTCCTCCTCGCCTGTTCCCGCACGAACCCGACGCCAACTCCGACCCCACTCGCTGACCCCGCGGACGAAATCCGCGCGGTCGTGACGCGCTACCTGGACGCGATCTATCACGGCCGCGCTGGCGAGGCCTGGCTGATGCATTCCCGGGCCACCAACGACGGCGAGTCGTTCGATGAGTTCATGGCGGTCGTCCAGGCGGCGGCCGAGATCGGTTCGCGCATCGAAATCCTCGAAATCGACCAACCGGAAATCCGCGGCAACGAGGCCTCCGTCATCGTCGTCCAGCGTCTCGGCCCACGTGTCTCGACGTACATGTTCCATCTCGTCTATGAGGATGGTGTCTGGAAAATCCACAACCCCCGCGATCTCGTTCCCCAGCCGTGAACGCACCTTCCGCCTCTCTCCTCCGCTTTTCTCGTGAGACCGCGACCGACAGCTGGAACTGCCAGACGATCGGTTGTCTCGCTCTCGAGCTACTCCGAACCGCGCTCGCCGACGATGCTGTCCGTGGTCCATACTCGGCTCCGGTCGTCACGAAAGGAGCGAGCGGTGCCAGGAGGAGCTGGTCACGTCGTCGCGGTTGGTGGAATCGTCCAGCGTCAGGAAACGATCCTGCTCGTCCGCCAGCGGTATGGCCCATCACAGGGGCAGTACCTCTTCCCCGGCGGACTCGTCGAGCCGGGTGAGACGCTCGACCAGGCCGTCGTCCGCGAGGTTACCGAGGAAACCGGTATCACGGCGGCAGTCGTTGGCCTCGTCGGTCTGCGGACACGCTGCGACGGCGATCGCAACGATACGTACGTGATGTTCTTGCTCGACTGGCTGGCTGGTGAACCGCAACCGGATGGGCACGAGATCGACGAGGCACGCTTCTTCACCCGAGAGGAACTCCGCGATCCGCAAACACCGATCACCGCGCTTTCCCGCTACGTCGCGCTGCGTGTGCTGGAGGGGCGCTGTCACCTGCAGCCGTTCGCTGCCGATTTCGACTACGCTGCTGCCGGTCGTGATCCGACGACGTGGCGCCTCTTTTGCTGACCGGTGCGCGTCGTCCGTTGTCGTCAGCGCGTGTCCAGACCGTGCCCTCGACTCGCCGATTCCGTATTACCGAGCTCGATGACTCGGGCCCAGGCGAGTAGCTGTTCGGCGTGCTCGCGCAGATGCCCAGTGCGACGACGGATCACCTTGGCAACCGTCCATCGTTCACCGTCCCGCTCGACGACGCGGTTTCGCCAGATCGCCCACCAGGCACGAATCCCGGACACGAATGCCTGCTGGGCCCGGCGCACTGCCTCGACCGGATCATCCGGCAGTACCAGCACGCCGATATCCGGCATGAGGCGTGCCGCAAACCAGCGATCCATTTCCGCGACGTGGCGGAGAATCGTCGGCGGTGGCCAACCCGCTGGTCGTCGCGATGCCGGGAGCGTTTCCCAGTCCTGAGCGCGTGCGGCGAGTGTCAGCAGGT
>BEID01000168.1 GCA_002898975.1 bacterium HR27
TGGCCACTCTCCCCGTGGTTGTGGGGAGCGATCCTGATGCTCGCGCTGACGGGCGCGGGCTATCTCTTCGCCTGGTTCAGCAGCATTCCGGATCTCGCGATCGTGCGTGACCACGGCGAACCGCGCCAGCGTGGTTTGGCCGCCTGGCTCAGCCGGGGCTGGATCGGATCGCACCGCCAGTGGCGGATGTACGAGAAGGTCGTCAACAACATCGGCGTGCTCTACGTGCTGATCTACGTGCCAGTGATGACGGTGCTGGCTTCCGACTTCATCATCGCCTTGATTCCTGGCTACTTCACCGCGGTCTTCCCCGCGTACTTCACTATCACCTCCTTCCAGGCTGGGATCGCTCTCACCATCGTCACGATGGCCGTACTCCGCCGCTGGGGTGGCCAAGCGAACTACCTCGGTCGCGAGCAGTTCTGGGCCCTCGGCAAGCTGCTCCTGGCCTTCTCGCTCCTGTGGTTCTACTTCTGGTGGTCGGAGTTCATCATCTTCTGGTACGGTCGAACACCGCGCGAGATCAACGTTCTCAAGCTTATCATGGCCGAGACGTATCGCTGGCCGTTCATCTTGTCTTTCGCCATGAATTTCGCCCTGCCGCTCCTGATCCTCATGTGGAATCCGATTCGCCGCAGCATCGCCGGCCCCACGGTGGTGGCCTGCATCGTGCTCGTCGGTAATCTCATCGATCGCATCCGGCTCACGTCAGCCGCCTTCTCGCAACCGGATAGTGCCCTGATGGGCCATGCACACGAACTGCACGAGGTTCCAGCGGCCTACATTCCTGGTATTGCGGACCTCGTCATTCTCGTCGGGATGGTCGCTGGTGCCCTCATGCTCGTCCTGTGGGCAGCACGCTATCTGCCGTTCCCCTCGGTCGCCGAAGTCGTCGGCGGCCTCTGGTTGCGGGCACACAAGCCGTTCAAGCACGCTCGCTTGATTGTCATCGGGAAGCCGGAGTGAGACGGTTCGGCACGGGACTGTCGAGGAGAGCGAGGCTGGGGGACAACGATGCAAGAGCGACACCGGCTCGGTGAAGAAGAAATCACGCGAGAACTCTTTCGACCGCTGGTCACCACCACCCCCATGATGTGGGTCGGCTTTATCGGCCTGGGGGCAGTCCTGGCGATCTTCGTGTTCGCGGTCAGCTGGATGTTCTACTGGGGTCTCGGCGTCACCGGACTGCAACGCCCCAATATGTGGGGCTTCATGATCGTCAACTTCGTCTTCTGGATCGGTATCAGTCACGCCGGCGTGATGATCTCGGCCATCCTCCGCCTGACCCAGGCGGAATGGCGCCGTCCCGTGACGCGTGCAGCTGAGGTCATGACGATCTTCAGCCTCATGACCGCCATGCTGCATCCGGTCATCCACACCGGGCGTCCCTGGCGAACGCTGTACTGGGTCTTCCCGTACGACTTCTGGCGCAACCTCTGGCCAGACGTCCGTGGGCCGCTCGTCTGGGACCCGAGCGCGATCCTGACCTATCTCACCGGTAGTACCCTCTTCCTCTACACGACGATGATTCCCGACATGGCACTCGCTCGCGACCGCACGACCGGCTGGCGCAGGGTGCTCTACACGATCCTCGCGCTCGGCTGGCGGGGTAACGAACGCCAGTGGAAGATGCAAACGATCGCTGGCTTCCTCCTCTCCGGATTGATCCTGCCGGTCTTCGTCTCCGTCCACTCGATCGTTTCCTGGGACTTCGCCGTTTCGCTCGTCCCGACCTGGCACGCGACCGTCTTCGCACCCTACTTCGTCATCGGAGCCATCCACTCCGGTGTTTCCGCAGTCGTCACGCTCATGGCGCTGATGCGCTGGTTATTCCGCTTCGACAACTACATTCGGCTCGAACACTTCGACGCCATCGGCCGGCTGCTTATCGCCGTCGGTACCGGCTGGCTCTGGTTCTTTCTCCTCGACATCTTCTTCGCGATTTACCCACAGGAGGCTCGTGAGCTCGAGATCATGCAGTTCCGGCTCTTCCAGTGGCCTTTCAACGTGCTGACAGCGCTGATCTTCATCTTCGGTTACTTCATTCCGGTTCCGATCTGGATCTTCCAGCGCTTCCGCCGCAACGTAAAGATCATGTTCTGGACGTCTATCCTGGTCAACGTCGGCATGTGGGCCGAGCGCTACTGGCTCATCAAGCCGGGTCTCATGCGCAAGTACGAGTGGACGTTCGACTGGAACTGGTACCGTCCCTCGATCGTCGAGGTGAGCATCGTACTCGGCTCCTTCGCACTCGTCGGGTTCCTGTTGCTCGTCTTCTCCAAGATCTTCCCGCCGATCTCCGTGTGGGAAGAGAAGGAGGGGCAGCACTTCGCCCAGCAGCTCCAGGTCGGTAAGCGCGTCGTCAACGCGATCGTGCGCGAGTTCTAGGCGGACGGGCAGGCAAAGGAAAGCGAGGCAACCATGGCGATCCGTGAAGTTCTCGGTCTCTACCGCGATCTCGACTCAGCTATCGCCGCAGCGGACGCACTCCGCGAGGCAGGCTTCAGTCGGAGCGAGTTCGAGGTGCTCTCGAACGCACCCTACCCGGAAGGCACCTTCGGTGAAGAATCCGGGATTCACCGACTCTTCGTCTTCCCGCTCATCGGCGCTGCCTGTGGGTTCGCAGCAGGCCTGCTCATCACGGGTGGCACGCAGCTCTCCTTCCCGTTGCTCACGGGCGGTAAGCCGCTGCTCTCGATTCCGCCGATGATCATCATCATGTACGAGGGTACGATGCTCGGCGCGCTCATCTTTACGGTCCTCGGGGTGCTCTTCGAGTCGCGCCTTCCTTGGATCGGTCGCGCCTTGTACGATCCACGTATTACTGCCGGATACATCGGTATCCTCGTCCGCACCGCGCCCGAGCGTGAAGCGAAGGCGATCGAAGCACTCCAGAAGGCGAACCCCGAGGACATCCTGACCGAGAACGGCAACGTCGGTCGGCAGCCGGCACGGAGCTAGCGTGGCCGAGAGAGAGGGACAGGGACGATGACTCGTTACCTCGTCAATCTGCGCAAAGCACGGCGCCTCGTCCTCGGCCTGCTGGCCGGGACAGCACTCGCGATCGTCGCGAGCGCGTGCGTTTCGACCAACACTTACCCGATCGACTTTTTCAGTGAAATGCACTACCAGAAGTCGTTCCGCGCCCAGGAGCCACCACGACTCGATATCCCCGCTGGGGTGGTTCCCACCTCGGGCGGCGAGCCACAGTACACGCTGGAAGAGGCGCGCAACCTGCAAAACCCGCTCGCGAACGATCCGCAAGCGGCCGCCCGTGGTCAGCAGCTCTTCCAGGTCAACTGCGTAGCGTGCCACGGACCAAATGGAGACGGGAATGGTCCCGTGGCGGCCTTCTGGAAAACGGTCCAGGGCGCTGTACCGCCAGCCAACCTCAAGGATCCGGCCATCGTTGCCCGCACCGACGGTGAACTCTACTGGATCCTGACCAACGGGTACACCTCACCGCAGAATCAGGTCCAGTATCCGGACGGGCTTACCAACATGCCGGCATTCGGCAAGTTGCTCACCCCTGAACAGCGCTGGGAACTGGTGACCTACATTCGCCAGCTCCAGCAGCAACCATAGAACGATCGTCATCGCACCTCCACGGGTTGCCCGGTCTACCCAAGGCCGGGCAACCTGTTTTGCAACATCGCCTCACGCGTGACCGCGGTCGCTATGACGCGGCAACCGCCCGACGGTTTTCCCTGGTCGCCGAGCGAGCCCCCAGAGGCCAAACGCGCATACTCCCGCCGGCGGTGACGAAGCTACCCGCTCTCTGAATACTTGCGCACCGCGCTGCGTTCCCTCATGATACGGGCGTAGCGGTCGGATACGAGGGGATCAGAGCATGCACACCCAACACTACGACGCCATAGTCATCGGTGCCGGGCACAATGGTCTGATCGCTGCCGGGTACCTGGCTCGTGCTGGCAAACGAGTTCTCGTCCTCGAACGGCGGTCCAACGTCGGGGGCGCCACGGTGACCGAGGAACACTTTCCCGGCTACCGGCTCTCGACGTGCTCCTATGTGTGTAGCTTGCTGCTGCCTGAGGTGGTGCACGACCTGCGGCTCACCGCGTACGGCTACGACGTGCGCCCCTTCGATCCGCAGTACTTCGTTCCCTTCCCGGACGGACAGTACCTCATGGTCTTCCTGGACGAGCGCCGCACGTATCAAGAACTGTCTAAGTTCTCCCGGCGTGACGCTGAGCGGTGGTCAGCGTACTGGGACATGTGGAACCGCATCATCGCCCGCTTCCGTCCCTTTGTCCTCCGACCCGCACCGTCACTGGCCGAGCTCGAGGCAGCCTTCTCCGGTCCCGTCGGCCGGGATGATCTCCGTACCCTCCTCGTCCGCAGCATCGCCGACGTACTGGACACCTTTTTCGAGAGCGAGTGCATCAAGGCACCGCTCTGCACCGGTGGGGTCATCGGGGTGAACCTCGGCCCGCGCACGCCCGGCAGTGCCTATGTGAAGCTCCACCACCTCCTCGGCAATCTGAACGGTCACCAGGGTGCCTGGGGTTTCGTGCGCGGCGGCATGGGGACGATCGCGGAAGCCCTGGCTGGCTACTGCCGCGATCACGGCGTGACGATCCTCACGGATGCCGAAGTCGTCGAGATCGAGGTCGACAACGGCACAGCGCGCGCCGTGCGGCTCGCTGACGGTCGACGGTTCACTGCACGCGCCGTTCTCTCCAACGCTGATCCACAGCGGACATTCCTCCGCATGGTTCCTGCTTCGGCACTGTCGCCGTCCTTCCGGGAAGCGATCTCCCGGTTGAAGGTCAAGGGATCGGTCGTGAAGGTCCTGCTCGG
>BEID01000169.1 GCA_002898975.1 bacterium HR27
ATAGGTGGACGAGCGTGCGTAGATCGTGACGTAACCGTCGTGGAACTCGATGCGCACGTTCTCGACCAATTGCTGATGGCTGGCATCCAGTCCCTCGGCGATGCGCAGAATGGCAGCGAGCTGTTCCACAAGACGGCGGAAATGATGGGGCAGACGCTGGAACTGTGGATGGCGGAGCGAGGGCTCGGCCGCCCGATGATACCGAGCGATATTGGCG
The DNA here is from genome assembly GCA_002898975.1 of bacterium HR27. Lineage (GTDB taxonomy): Bacteria > Chloroflexota > Chloroflexia > Thermomicrobiales > Thermomicrobiaceae > Thermomicrobium. The sequence goes on from BEID01000169.1 coordinate 218, forward strand.
ATGAGGAGTTGTTCAGTGCGGTCGAATCCTTTGAGGGGGATAGCCATGATGCGATCGAAACTGTAGCGGTGATGCTCGGAAAGAGACCGAAATTGTCCGCAGTCGTGCCAGAGGGCGGCCGCGGCCAGGTAGTCGCGTGCCTCCGGGGGAAGGCCAAAGCGATCGCGGAGCTGATCGAAGAGTCGCAGTGCGAGGAAGGCGACGTGCTCGCTGTGTTCTGGATCCGGTGTTTCGATCGCACCTGCGGACCGTGCGCGTTCCAGGGACGGGTCGGGTCGCGTCACAGCCGAACCTCCCTTACCAACGGAAGTATGCCTGAAGGATGGATGCAGCTCAGAGGCGATCGACCACGAGACGAATGATGGTACGAAGCGTCTCGATGACTCCCACCGAGCGAATAGCGACAGCAGGATAGCGCGGGGCGCGCATAGGGTTGATATAGCGATCGAGAATCGGAACCGGGAGCGCTGTCGGAAGGTCCATTTTGTTGTATTGAAGCACGAGAGGGAATTCCGTGACACGTTTACCCTGTTTCGTGAGATTTTGCATCAGCTCGCGCAGGCTTTGCAGATTGTCAGCCAGACGTTCTTTTTGCGCGTCGGCAACGAAGACGACACCGTCGGCACCACTGAGCACAGCAACCCGGGTCTGGCGATAGAGCGTTTGTCCTGGGACGGTATACAGTTGAAGCCGGAGACGATAGCCGTGAATGGTTCCGACATCCACGGGAAGGAAATCAAAGAAGAGCGTCCGTTCTGCCTCGGTATCGATGGAAATCAGTTCGCTGCGAACATGCGGCGGGAGCGAACGATGAATCACTTGCAGATTCGTCGTCTTACCAGAAAGCCCAGGGCCATAATAGACGATTTTGGTATGTATTTCGCGGGCTGCGACATCGATGAGTGCCATGGTTCTCGATCACCACGATCCTTCGTGTGCGTTCATGAGTCCAATCAGCTGGTGAGGACGGCACCGTCTTCTGCACCGTAGCGCAGGACGACACGAGGTGCCTGTGCTGCGACGACTTGCCCGATGACCCATCCCTCACCCAACCGGGACTGAAGATCCGCGATGAAGTCAGCCTCACCGATCACCACAAAGCCGATACCCATGTTGAAGACACGGAACATCTCCGAAGTGTCTATAGCACCACGACGTTGAATTTCGCGGAAAATGTCTGGAATGTCCCATGTCCGTGCGTCGATCTCGACCCGGCAGCCTGCGGGAACGATGCGGGCGATATTGTCGACCAGACCGCCGCCGGTAATATGGGCCATCCCATGGAGACCATGGCTTCCGATCGCCTCACGCAAGAGCGGTAGGTAACACCGGTGAGGAACCAGCAGCAGCTCAGCGAGCGGTCGATCCGACCACGACGGTACTTCTTCCAGGATCGCGCGGTCTCGGTCCGGCTCACCGGTGAGTCTCAGGCTCGCACGCGCCAGCGAGTATCCGTTCGTGTGGAGCCCATTACTCGGTAGACCGAGGACGAGGTCGCCGGGGACGATACGGGAGCCATCGACGATGTGCTGGGTCGGAACGACGCCGACCATGCAGCCAGCGAGATCGTACGTATTGGGCGCGTAGATCCCAGGCAATTGTGCTGTCTCACCGCCGATCAACGCACACCCCAGATCCCGGCATGCTCGCGTCATGCCGCGGACGAGCTCTTCGAGCACGCGGTCGTCGAGACGGGCCGCGGCGAAGTAATCGAGGAAGAAGAGCGGCGTCGCTCCACAGGCCAGGAGGTCGTTCGCACTATGGTGGACCAGATCGATGCCGATCCCCTCGTGGGCTCCCCATGCGTTCGCGACCAGAATCTTCGTTCCGACGCTGTCGATCGTCGCGACGAGCGCAAGCTCTCCAGCGGTACCAGGAGCGGCGAAAATGCCCCCGAAGAGTCCCAGTGGACGCAGCACATCGGAGGTAAAGGTCTGCTCGATAGTACGAGCGATGCGTGCTTTCACCGATTCGGCGTGAGTCAAATCCACGCCGGTGCGAGCATAGGACAGCGGTTCCACAGATCCTACCTAGTTACAGTGCTTCGGAACGTGCCAGCTGTTCGAGCTGTGGGCCGATGCGACGCAGCGCGAGGCGCAAGCGTCCGAGGTTTGCGCTGCCCAGTGCCACCAGAACGAGTGCTGTGTCTTGATCCACCGGAGCGATCAAAAGCAGATGGCGATCGAACTCGACGATTGCTTGGCGCGGGGAACTGCCGAGTTCTTGCCCGAGCGTTTCGAGCATCAGTAAACCACTCACCGCGTGCGCGGCGATGGCCTCGCTGTCGAGTTCTGTGCCAGGTGCTGACGCCGCCTCGACGAGAAGGCCGTCCGTGGTCACGACCAGTGCCGCCTCGAGACCATAGTCCTTTTGCAACCGCTGTACGAGTTCACTCATCGTCACGGGACTGCTCCTCGCTCCAAACCGTTCGTCTCATGCAATTATCGGCGCATCGTTGACGCGGTGCGACAGGAATTTTGTCCTGAGCGAGCATGTCAAGCATTATCCGGTGCGGAACGTACATAATGCTCCACGCGCGGGAGCAAGGACGAAGGAATACGCGCCTCCACGAGAATACCTTCCGCCTGATAGCGCTGTTCTTCGATCGTGCCTCGCTCTTCGATAAGAGTTAGAACCGCCTGTTCCCGGTAGGGAACGAGCAATTGCACGCTGACGGGTTGTGCGACGGCGCGCAGCGCCTCGGCGATTCGCTGGCGCAAGTGCGCAAGTCCCTGTCCCGTTCGTGCCGATACGAGGATGGCATTGGGGGGAAGACCCAGTTCTCTGGCGGTGATGTCCGGGACCAAATCTGGTGCGAGCAAGTCGATCTTGTTCAAGACAGTGATCGTGGGAAACCGGTCGGCGCCCAACTCGCGCAGCACGCGGCGGACCGTGATAGCCTGCTCCGCAGCTTTCGGATGCGTGATGTCGACGACATGCAGGAGCAAGTGGGCATCGAGGATCTCCTCGAGTGTCGCCCGGAACGCTGCGACCAGGGAGGTCGGCAGTTTGTGGATGAAGCCGACCGTATCGGTGAGGAGCGCGACTTGGCCGTCTGGCAGTTCGAGACGTCGGGTCGTCGGGTCGAGTGTCGCGAACAGTTTGTCTTCTGCGAGAACGGACGCACCGGTCAAGGCGTTCAAAAGTGTCGACTTCCCCGCATTCGTATAGCCCACGAGCGAAACCACTGGCAGCCGTTGCTGCCGGCGTCGCTGCCGGTATCGTTCGCGATGACGACGAACGTCTTCGAGCTGACGTCGGATCCAAGCGATCCGTTCGCGTGCCCGGCGTCGATCGATCTCCAGCTGGGTCTCGCCTGGCCCGCGCAGTCCGACTCCACCCACGGCCTGGCGAGAAAGGTGCGTCCACATGCGAGTGAGGCGTGGCAGCCGGTACTCGAGCTGGGCTAGCTCGACCTGGAGTCGTCCCTCGCGCGTTTGTGCCCGCCGTGCGAAGATGTCCAAGATCAGGGCGGTGCGGTCGAGCACTTTGACCTGGAGGGCATCTTCCAGATGCCGGAGTTGGGCTGGGCTGAGTTCATCGTCGGCGAGTAGGACGGTATAACCGAGGCGATCGCGCAGATTCGCGATCTCAGCGAGCTTTCCAGGCCCAACGTAGTGGCGCGGGTGCGGATGCGGTAGGTGCTGAACGACGGATCCGACGACCTGCAAGCCAGCCGTTGCAGCGAGTTGCGCCAGTTCCGCGAGAGACGACTGAGGATCCCACCCGTCTCGTCGCCAGTGGACGCAGACGAGGAGAGCACGTTCTGTTTCGGGTGATTGGCTCAGGAGACTCGTTGCCTTCCTCCGACCCACGGTGTGAGAGCTGCGACGCCACTCTCGTACTCATCACTGGGTACAAGTGTACGCGAAACAAATAGGCCACCGCCTCACAGTGACGGTGGCCTCTGGCTGGGGAGTAGGGATTCGAACCCCAACTAGCTGATCCAGAGTCAGCCGTCCTACCGTTAGACGACTCCCCAACGACCGCGATAAAGTGTAAGCACCGTGGGTCATCGTTGTCAAGGGTTGCATCCGCTCCGGATGTGGGTTAGCGTTGGGTCCAGGGTACGTTCGAGGATGGGAGGTGTCACGATGGGCATCGGCTACGATCGACCGCTGTATATCCTGGCGTTCGACCATCGGAGTTCGTTCGAGGAAATGGCAACCAAGGCCGGCGTGCCGGAGAGCGAACGAGATGAACGAATCCGGCAGGCGAAGCAGGTCATTTTCGCTGGCTTCGAGCTCGCGGTGAATCGTGGCGCGCCCCGTGATGCGGCCGGTGTGCTCGTCGACGAGCAATATGGGGCAGAAGTGGCACGGGCGGCCCGGCAGCAGGGGTACATCCTGGCCATGCCGGTCGAGAAGAGTGGCCAGAAGATCTTCGACTTCGAGTACGGTGATCAGTTCGGCGAGCATATCCAGGCATTCGATCCCACGTTCGCCAAGGCACTCGTGCGTTACAATCCGGAGGATCCTGCCGAGAGCAAACAGATTCAGTTGGAGCGACTCAAGCGGCTGCACGATTGGCTGCGCGAGCGTGATCGGAAGTTCCTGCTGGAGTTGCTCGTGCCAGCGACCAAAGCACAACTGGAGCGTG
>BEID01000170.1 GCA_002898975.1 bacterium HR27
TGTCTTTGCTGTTGTTCGCGAATGGGGTGCAACGAATTGGCCCAGCGAATCGAGCCCCTGGGCCCGTCGTCACGGAGACGCTCTCGACCGTCGCGGGCGTGGCGAAGAATGCCGCACCCTACATGGTCGGTCGTATTGTGATCGCCGCCGCGATTATCCGCGGAGGCCAAGTCGCTCGATGAGTGCCTTGTACCGGTCGGCATCGGTCCGCTTCAGATAACGCAGCAGTCTGCGACGCTGGCCGACGAGCTTCATGAGCCCTCGGCGCGAATGATAGTCATGCTTGCGCTCGCGCAAGTGCTCGGTCAGGATATTGATGCGTTCGGTCAAGAGCGCGATTTGAACCTCAGGAGAACCGGTGTCATTCTCGTGCTGACGAAACTGCTCGATGATCGCTGCCTTTTGCGCCTTGTACAACGCCATCGCTGTGCGAATCCCCCGATCGCTCTGCGCAATCAGCGCTGCTCCACTCACAACAATAGCAGTATAGCAAAACGAATCCGGTCGGAAGACGGAGCAAACAGAACAGGCGCTCCACGGTCACCCGTAGAGCGCCCGGACGTTCGCTCGAACGGTCACGAGGGGATCTGCCTCGGCTTGAGCCAGGGCATCATCGCCCGGAGTCGCTCGCCGACCTCTTCGATCGGGTGCTTTAAGTGCTCCTCGCGCAGTCGATAGAAGTTGGGTCGACCAGCCTCGTTCTCCTGGATCCACTGCTGAGCGAAGCGACCCGTCTGGATATCCTGCAGAATCTGGTGCATCGTTTCCCGCACATGGTCGTCGATGATCTTCGGCCCGCTGACATAGTCGCCATATTCCGCGGTATCGCTCACCGAGTAGCGCATGAACTTCAAGCCGCCCTCGTAGATGAGATCCACGATGAGCTTGAGTTCGTTGAGGACTTCGAAGTAGGCAATTTCTGGCTGGTAGCCCGCTTCGACCAGCGTCTCGAAGCCGGCCTGGATGAGGTGACTGACGCCACCGCAGAGTACGGCTTGCTCGCCGAAGAGGTCCGTCTCCGTCTCTTCCTTGAACGTCGTCTCGATGACGCCAGCCTTGGTGCAGCCGAGCCCCTTGGCATAGGCCAGCGCGATCTGCTTGGCTTGCCCGCTCGCATCCTGGTGAACGGCGACGAGTGCCGGTACCCCGATGCCCTGGACATACAGGTCCCGCAGGATGTGACCGGGACTCTTCGGGGCGACCATCGCGACGTCGACGTCAGCCGGGGTAACGATGCGTCCGTAATGGATGTTGAATCCATGCGCGAACATGAGGAGCTTACCTGGCTTGAGTTCTGGGGCGACACTCTCCTCGTAAACGTTCTTTTGCACGTGATCGGGCATCAGCATCGAGATAATATCGGCTCGGGCAGCTGCCTCGCGTGGGGTGACAACCTCGAACCCATCGTTCTGCGCGCGTTCGCGGCTGCGGCTCCCTTCGTGCAGGCCGACGATCACGCGTACCCCACTGTCGCGCAGGTTCTGGGCGTGCGCGTGTCCTTGGCTTCCGTAGCCGAGGATCGCCACCGTTTTCCCTTCGAGGTACTTGAGATCGGCATCCTGGTCATAGTAAATGGTTGCCATCGGTTCTCTTGCCCTCCATTCAATGATCGATCATATCTGTGTCGTCGTCATGCTACTACGGGTTGTGCAGTTGGCGCAACGACGCGCGCGCCGCGGGCCATGGCGATGACGCCGGACCGTGCGATCTCCTTGATGCCGTAGGAACGGACCATCGTGATGAGCGAGTCGACCTTTTCCGGCGGCCCAGTGACCTCGATGACCAGCGAATCTGGCGTCGCGTCGACGATACGTGCTTGATACACGTCCGTCACCAGACGGATGATGTCGCTCCGGTTCCGCTCGGTGGCCGTCACCTTGATCAGCGCTAGTTCACGTTGGATCGGATTCTCGTCCGTTACATCGCTGATCTTGATGACTTCCAGGATCTTGTAGAGTTGCTTGACGAGCTGCTCGATCTTGCGATCGTCGCCCTGGGCCACGAGCGTGATGCGCGAGAGTCCCGGTGTCTCGGAATGTCCGACTGCGATCGAGTCGATATTGAACCCGCGCTGGCGGAAGAGACTGACGATCCGGTTCATCACGCCAGGCTTGTCTTCCACGAGCACGACGAGCGTATGGCTGCGCACCGTCACCATTCCCCCTCGACCTGCGTATCGTCGATCATGTCGCGGAACGAACCACCAGACGGGATCATCGGGTAGACGTTCTCTTCCTGGTTGACCACGAACTCGATGAGCGCGGGACCACGGAACGACCGCGCCCACTGGATGGCCTCATCGACCTCGCCGGGCCGCGTCACGCGGCAAGCGGGCATGCGATAGGCCTGGCCGAGCAGCACGTAGTCCGGACTCGAGATCGGTGTCTCCGAGTAGTTCCGGTTGTGGAAGAGTTGCTGCCATTGCCGGACCATGCCCAGGTAACCGTTGTTGATGATCGCAACCTTCACGTTCAACTGCTCATCGACGATCGTCGCGAACTCGTTGAGCGTCATTTGGACGCCGCCGTCCCCGACGACCGCCCACACTTCGGCCTCGGGACGTCCGATGGCAGCGCCCATCGCCGATGGCACACCGAAGCCCATGGCACCGAGACCGCCGGAGCTGATCCACTGCTTGGGGATGTCGCAACGGTAGAGCTGAGCGGTCCACATCTGGTGCTGGCCGACATCGGTCGTGACGATCGCCTTGCCTTCAGTGAGGGCATGCAGGCGTGCGATCACGTACTGCGGCTGCAGCACGCCATCCGGCCCGGACGGTTCAGTCCGGATCGGTCGGTACCAGCTGCGGATCTGGCTGATCCAGTCGTCGTGTTCGAGCGGCTCGAGCTCCTCGAGCAGGAGACGCAACGCCTCCCGCGCGTCACCGACCACGGGGACTTCCGTCTTGAGCACCTTGCCGATTTCCGCCGGGTCGATGTCGATGTGGATGATCTTGGCGTTCGGCGCGAACTCGCTCGGGCGGCCGGTGACCCGGTCGTCGAAGCGCATGCCGATCCCGATGATGAGATCGGCCTCGTGGATGGCGCGGTTGGCATGTGCGTGACCGTGCATGCCGACCATCCCGAGGCACAGCGGATGGGAAGCCGGGAAGCCGCTGATACCGAGCAGTGTCAGTCCGACCGGGATCTGGGTACGCTCGGCGAAGCGAACCAGTTCCTCGGTCGCGCCGCTGATGATGATGCCGTGTCCGGCCAGGATGAGCGGGCGCTTGGCCTGGCGAATGAGTTCGGCTGCGCGCCGGATCTGCCGGCGGTGCGGCACGATTGTCGGGCGGTACCCGGGCAGATGGAGCTCCTGGCGCGGTGCGAGGTACCCCTTGGCGAGCTGCACGTCCTTCGGAATGTCGATCAACACCGGGCCAGGGCGTCCAGTGCGAGCGAGGTAGAAAGCTTTCTGGATCGCCGGACCGATCTCGTCGACGCTGCGGATGACCATGTTGTACTTGGTGATCGGCAACGTGATACCGGTGATGTCCGTTTCCTGGAACGCATCCATCCCGATGACGCTCTGCGACACCTGGCCGGTGATCGCCACGATCGGGATCGAATCCATCATCGCGTTGGCGATACCGGTCACGAGATTCGTCGCACCTGGGCCGGACGTCGCCATGCAGACGCCCACTTTGCCGGTGGCGCGGGCGTACCCGTCGGCGGCGAACGCAGCGGACTGCTCGTGTCGGACGAGCACGTGGTGAATCGGATAGTAGGGCAACGCATCGTACACCGGCAGGATAGCGCCCCCGGGATAGCCGAAAATAACTTCAACACCTTCCCGCACCAGTGCCTGGAGCACCAGATGGGCCCCTAACTGCGGTTCTCGCTGTGGTTCGTCGCTCACTCGTGGTCGCTCACGCGTTTCGATGGCCATGTTTCCGTTCCTCCCTTCGCCGTCCCTCATACATCATGAGCCTCCCGCTGGGGGGAGGCTCGCGATGCGCATCGGTTTCGTTTCGACTCTTGCGCGCTCGCTCAGCCTCCCGCTGACGGCAGGCAGGTAAGTACGAGGATGCCTACTACCGGGAGACCGAGCGCAAAGGTGCAGTCACGGACAGACACAGACGATCCCTGCGCGGCGCTGCGCCTTCCCGTCCATTGGAGAGTCAGCGGCAATTCACCGTTCACAGGGATCGACCTCCGAGGCTCACTCTACCTCACATGCAGGCTACCAGAAGCATCGGTCGCTGTCAAGATCGAAAGCGGGGAGAAGCCTCGGCACTCGCCGCCCGAACATACTTTCTCGGGTTAACGACTGGGACTGTGGGGGCGTGGTTCGCTCAGGCGATCCGCCCTGGCTGACGACGGGCTGCGTGGCGGAACGTCTCGGCATCGCGCCGTGCCAAGCGCCCGATTTCGCGTACGAGGTTCTCGATGCGCTCGAGAATGCTGGCGAAATACTCTTCCGGTGTGCCCGGCTCCGTTCCCTGTGTCGGATCGAGGGGGTCTCGCCATACAGCGACGGTACCGGTATCGGGATCGACATGGAGCACGGGAGCGAAGGCACTCGCTTGCTCCTTCCGTTCGAGCCACCACAGCCATCCGACGCGAGGGCGCATGTGCTCTTCCACGAGGTCGAGCACGGCGCTTTCTGCCTGGACCGAAACGAAGCGGGCCTGGAGGTTCCGCCAGTTGACCCGCTCGGCTGGGAGCGGCTGGGGGAGCAGAAGGTTGAAACCGTGGAGTGCCGCGATAACCGTCTTCGTCGCCTGATCGAGGATTGCGCACGCCGCAGCTTCGGCGAGAGGCTGCTGCTGATTGCGAAGTCCGTCGCGCAAGATCGCCAGTTGCTCGCGAGCAC
>BEID01000171.1 GCA_002898975.1 bacterium HR27
CGAGCTGGGTCGGGCTCGGCTGATGGTCGATGAACTGATGCAACTCGAAGCTGGTGACGTTCTCGTGCTCGACCAGGACGTCTCGTTCCCGTTGCTCGTGTACGTCGAAAACGAGCCGTGTTTCTACGCGTTCCCCGGCAAGCGTGGTCGCTCGCTCGCCGTCCGTATCGCAGGGACGGTCACAGAGGAGTGGCCACGTCCCGATGAGCTCGATCAGGAAGGAGGGACAGCGCTATGGCCGACCGTGACGACAGCCTGACGCCTCAGGGCGAGTCCGAGTCAGTGCGACCGTCCCACACGCCGGTGCAGGAGGCACGCTTTGCTGACCTGCGTGATCAACCGATCGGTGTCGGGCAGCGCAATCTCGAGTTCTTGCGCGATGTCTAAGTCGAACTCACAGCTGAGCTGGGGTCAGCCAGGATGCGAATCAAGCATATCCTGGGGCTCCGGCCGGGTTCGGTGGTCGAACTCGATCGCCTCGCCGGCGAGCCGGTCGAGCTGACTATCAATAAGACGCTCATCGCGCGAGGAGAAGTCGTGGTGGTCGACGAGAAGTTCGCCGTGCGGATCACCGAGATCGTCTCGCCGGAGAAGCGGCTCGGTGGAGGCGGAAACCCGTGATGCGTCGGCAGCTGCTGCTGGAACGCCGTTGGGTGTTGCCACTCGTGGTGTTCGGCGGTGCGCTCCTCGTCGGGGTCGGCTGGGCGAGCCAGCAGCAGGCGGCCGTATCACCCACGCCGACGCCCGGGCCGGAAGGCTTTCTCGCCCGGGGTTACGCTGAACTCGAGTCCCAGCGGACAGCGGGCGCAACGGTCGAGACGTCAGTGTGGGATCTCCTCGGTGCCATGCTGGTGCCCACTCTCATCGTGCTCGTGGCAGCCTACGCGACGATCCGCGTACTGCGGGCGCTCAATCGTCGAGTGGCAGCCAGCAGTTCGCGTACCCAGCTGCTCGAGTTGGTCGATACGCTGTCGCTCGCTGGGAGCGGTGTCGTCCACATCGTCCGTCTCGGTGAGCGCTATCTGCTCGTCGGGGCGGGTAGCGGTGGACTGTCCTTGCTGACTGAGCTGCGCCCCGAAGAGGTCGAACTCCTGAAACGACAACCAGGGAGTTCACTCGGACAAGCGATCGTGCCGCCGTTCCGCCACGTGCTGCAGTCCCGTCTTCCTCGATCCTGGCGGGTGCTCGAAACGCCGATCGGATCCGCATCCGCGGCGCAGCCAGCTGAAGTACCATCGCAGCGCTTCGGCCACGTTCCTGAAAGTCCGTCAGCCCGAGAGCAGCACACAGTGTGAAGACCCAGAGTCCGTACGACAGCATCTCGCTCGCGCAAGCGTTCCGTGGTGCACGCTGCGGTGGGTCGGTGCGTGCGGTGCCCACCCGTCTCAGCTCTCGCGCTCGTAGGCAACACCGAGCGCTTCCGGCTTGGTCGCTCCCCAGCGCAGCCGGAACCAGCGGGTCGAGAGGAGGATGAAGACGATGATCGTGATCAGGAATGGCATGGCGCGCCAGATGTAGCGCGAGAAGACGTTCGGGAACAGGAGTTCCGGGTAGAGCGAGAGCTGCCAGAGGAACCCGAAGAAGACCGCTCCAGCGATGACGAAGAACGGATTTCAAAGCGAGAAGAACACCAGAGCCAGCGCGATGAAGCCCCAACCTTGCAGATAGTTGTAACTCCACACCGGGTTGTAGACCAGTGAGTACACTGCTCCGCCGAGTCCAACGAGCATCCCGGCGAGCACAACAGCGAGGTACCGCATGGCGGTCACCGATACGCCGGAGGCTTCGGCGACCGAGGGATCCTCGCCCACGGAGCGCAACTTGAGGCCGAGATGCGTCTTGTACAGCAGGAACCAGATGCCGACTGCCAGCGCGAGTGCGACAAAGAAGAAGACAGGTAACCCGCCGATGGTCGGAAAGGGTGCGAGACCGAGCGGCCCGGTGTACGGGTAACCGATGTATGTCGTGAGGCCGAAACCGAGGATCCAGATCGCCATACCGTTGACGACCTGATTGCTTCCCAGCGTGATGGAGAAGAAGCCGTGGAGCAGGCCGACCAGTGCACCGGTGAGGATCGCGACCAGGAACCCCTGGAGGTAGCTTCCGCTCGTCTTCGCCACGATGAACCCGAACGTGCCGCTGAGGAGCATCACTCCTTCGAGCCCGACGTTGAGGATCCCTGCTCGCTGCTCGAGCAGTTCGCCCAAGGCTGCGATGGCGAAGACAGCTGCCGCAGCCAGACTAATGATGAGGAGATTCGACACGGCTTTCGCCCCTCTCTCGCTGCGTTGCTGGGATCGGAACTGCCCTTTCGATGCGGACTGCGTACTGGGCCAGTGCCTGGAAGGCGACCATCATGATCATCAGGACGCCGAGCAACGCGTAATCGATGCCGAAGGCCAGGCGCAGTTTCCCCTGCATAAAGCGCGCTCCACCGGAAATGCCACCGAACAGCATGGCGACCGGTATCGCCGCGATCGGGTTGTTCCGCGCGATGAGGCCGGTGATCAGGCCGTAGAAACTGAAGTCGCCGAAGTCGGCGTAATTCTTCGGGATCTTGTAGACCCCCGGGACACCGAGGAAGTAATGGAAGCCCGCGAGACCGGCGAACGCACCACCGAGAGCGAAAACGAGCGTACTGATGCGTGTCGCGTCGATACCGGCGTACTCGGCGGCACGCGGGCTTTCGCCGTACGTGCGGATGCGGTAGCCGAGGGTCGTCTTGGTGAGGAACCAGGTGAGGAGAAGCGCCAGGACGACAGCAGCGTAGACCGTTACCGGAAGATCGAAGACCTGGGGCACCCGCAGTGAAGTTGGGAGCGTGAACCCCTCGCCCTCAGCGGTCCGCCCCATAAACGGCCCACCTTCGCGGATCATGTGGGCGACGATCCAGAGCATCGCCCAGTTCTGCATCATCGTGGTCACGATCTCGTTGACTTGAAGGCGTCCGCGCAGGTAGCCGGCGATACCACCGTAGACAGCACTGGCGATGAGGGCGGCGACCAGCATCGCCGGGATGACGATGACTCCGGGAAGCTGCGCGTTGACCGATGTCTTGGCTCCGAAGGCGTAGGCGACACCGAACGCCGCCAGCGTCGCTGCGAAGATCTGCCCTGGCATACCGATGTTCCAGAGGCCGGCCCGCAATGGCACGATCAAGGCGAAGGCAGCGAGCAGGACGAACGTCGCCCGGTTGATCGTCTGCGGGAGACCGAACTCGCTGACGAACGCATACTTGATGATCTCGCTATAAACCTCGAGCGGATCGGCACCCACGCGAACGAAGGCGATGCCGACCAGGAACAACGAGACCAAGATCGCCAGCACCGATGCCAGTGCGGTATGCCACCAGCGCACGTCGGCCCGGCGCTCGATACGGATCGCGTAACCGCCGATGACCGCCCTCATACCCGCTCCCGTCGTAGTCCAGCCATCAGCTCGCCGATCAGCTCCTTCGTTGCCTCCCTGGCGGGTACGATTCCCGTGAACTGGCCCTCGTACATCGCTGCGATCCTGTCACTCAGCGCCAGGATCTCGTCGAGGTCCTCCGAGATCAGCAGGATCGCCGTGCCGGCCATTTTGGCCTGGAGAATTTGGCGCTGCACGAACTCGGCCGCGCCGACATCCAGTCCATGCGTCGGGTGGCAGGCGATGAGAAAGCGGGGTTTGCGTGCGAGTACTCGCCCGAGAATGATCTTCTGCAGGTTCCCGCCCGAGAGCGACCGCGCCGGTGCATCCGGGCCGCTGGCGACGACCCGGTATTCGTCGAGGATCCGCTCCGTCAGCTCGCGGGCACGTCCTATCGCGAGCACGCCCCAGCGGGAGAATTCCTTCTCGAAGTGATAGTTCAGGAGCACGTTCTCGACCAGCGAGAAGGTGGGGATCGACCCGACCGTCCGACGTTCCGTCGGGACGTAGCCGAGACCACGCTTCCAGCGTTCCAGCACCGGTGCCTGCGTGATATCGGTGCCATCGAGCGTGATCGTCCCGCGCTCGGCCGGGCGCAGTCCGGCCAATGCCTCCGCTAATGGTTCCTGCCCGTTTCCAGCGACGCCAGCGATGCCGAGAATCTCACCAGCCCGAACTTCGAACGAGAGCCCTTGCACAGCAAAAAGCCCGCGGTCATCCCGTACCCAGAGGTCGCGCACCTGGACAACCGGCTCACCGGGCGGAATCTCGACCCGTTCGACTTGGAGTACCACGTCGCGCCCGACCATCGCAGCGGCGAGCGTCTGCTCGGTCGCCTGCCTGGTCTCCATCTCGGCGACCACACGGCCGCGCCGGAGGATCGTGACCCGGTCGCAGTATTCGAGGACGACTGGCAGCTTGTGTGTGATGAAGGGGATGACAGCCAGGTCTTCCTTCGCCATCCGGGTGAGCGATTCGAGCAGCTTGACGATCTCGGGCGGCGAGAGGACCGACGTGGGCTCGTCCAGGATCAGGATGCGTGCACCGTGATAGAGTTCCTTGATGATTTCGACGATTTGCTTCTCCCCCTCGGAGAGCTGCCAGACCTTGGCATGCAAGGGGATCCGGAAGCCGTAGCGCTCGCACAGTGCGCTGACTTCTCGCTCTGCTTGGCGCAAATCGAGGATCGCGCCGGTGTTCGGGTGACCGAGAACGATGTTTTCCAACGCGCTGTGCGCCGGGATCAGCTTGCGTTCCTGGTGGACCATGCCGATGCCGTGTCGGAGCGCATCGCGCGGGCTGCGGAAGCGGACCCGCTGGCCGTTGAGGAAGATTTCCCCCTCGTCCGGCTGCAGTTCGCCAAACAGGATGCGCATCAAGGCGGCCTTACCAGCGCCGTTCTCGC
>BEID01000172.1 GCA_002898975.1 bacterium HR27
AGACGCGTCCATCGACCTCGAGCACGCCGGGTTCGATCTCCCGCAACGGCTCGTAATCCGGATCGAATTCGTCGGCGATCTCACCGACGATCCGCTCGAGCAGATCCTCCAGCGTCACCAGCCCGGCAACACCTCCGAACTCGTCGACGACGATGGCGATTTTCGTCCGGCGCAGACGGAGCAACCGCAGTGCCTGCCGTGCCGGCGTATGTTCCGGCACATAGAGCGCTGGACGAGCGAAACGATAACAGGGAGAGAGACGCGCGTCCGGCTGCTGCCAGACGATGCGGAACACATCCTTGATGTAGAGAATCCCGCGAATGTCATCTGGCGAGCTCCCGACCACCGGCAGGCGCGAGAGTCCGGTACGGAAGAAGTGCTCGACCGCCTGCTCGAGCGGCATCGTCGCAGGCACTGTGACCATGTCGACGCGCGGGACCATCACCGTTCGGACGGTGATCTCGCCGAACTCGAAGGCGTCCTCGACGAGCCGGGCCTCCTCCCGGCTTACCGTGCCCTCCCGCGCTGCGACATCGAGCAAGGTGAGCAGTTCCTCACGCGTCACGCTGGGAACGTGCCCGGGATAGGCGACACCGACAGCACGCAGGACGAGCGTCGTTGCACCCGAGAGGAGCCAAACGACCGGTGCTGCGATACGCGCGAGCCATGCCAAGGGCAATGCCGCAGCGAGCGCCAGGCGCTCGGCGTGCTGCACTGCCAGCGTCTTCGGCACGAGTTCGCCCAACACGATACTGGCGAACGAAAGCCCGACGGTCACGACCACGAGAGCGATCGCCGAGGCTTCCTGCTCACCGATCGGTAGGCGCTGGAGGAGCGAGGCCAATGGTTCCGCGAGTGAGACGGCACCGACCGCTGACGTGAAGAACGTCGCCAGCGTCACACCGACCTGGATCGTCGCGAGCAACCGGGAAGGTTCCTCCAGCAAACGCAGGACTTGACGGGCCGCTGTACTTCCCTCCTCGGCGAGTGCATGCAGGTGGGCACGTCGAACCGAGACGACAGCGATTTCCGCTGCGGCGAGCGCGCCGTTCAGCGCCAGAAGCGCGAGAATCAGCACGAGTTCACTGATCAGCGGCATTGCTCGCCCTCCCGCCTACGCCTTGCGCGCGGGGTTCAGCAGCCAGCCGCCTGCTCTGCGGTCCCATGGCGGTCGGTCGTTGTCCATACCCGTCGCTCTCGCTCAGTCGGCCCGAGACCGTGCGCCCAGACCGTCGAACCCACCAGTTCTGTCCCGGGAACCGTCGACCAGCTCAGTCACCGCCGGGGGGATGCCAGTGTGCCTCGGCAATCGCGCGCTCCAGCAGCGATCGCAGCACCGGATCGACAACCTCGTCGAGCGCCCCCAGGACGAACGAATCGATGATCAACCCTGGCTGGCGGGCATGGTACTCGAAAGCCTGGAGCACTGTCTCGAGCTTGTCGAGCTGCCGCACGAAGCGCGCTTCCGCTGTCTTACCCGCCTCGTATTCTTCCCACGCGGCGACGAGTGCAGCACCGGCCGATTCAGGCAAGAGGGCAGTGAGTTCCGCCAGCGCCGCCCGCTCCGCGGCCGTCTTTCTCGCCTCGCTTTCCGGATCGTAGATCGGCCGCTGACGGAACAGTCGCTCCCGTTCCGCTCCAGCTCGCAGCGCCGCATCGAACGGTGTTCGATCGCCAGTGATCGCCTCGGCGACGTCATGTGCCAGAGCTAGGATCGCCGCACGCTCGGCATCGAGATCCGGACGTGCTCGAGCCAGGAGCCAGGCCAGAAGCGCGAGACGGAAGCTATGATCGGCGACCGACTCGGGCTCCTCGACGCCACGGTCGATCCATCCCTGGCGACGGAGCGTCTTCAACCGCCCCACCAGTCGGGCGAAGCGGAGCCAGCCGTCCGATCCGCTCACCGCTCGACCTCCTTAGCGCCGATCGTCACGCGCCCCGACCGGATTCTGCAGGACACCGATCCCTTCGATCTCCACTTCGATGGTGTCGCCTGGCACCATCGGTCCGACACCGTACGGAGTCCCCGTCATGATCACGTCGCCCGGCTCCAGCGTCATCACGTTCGCGATGAAGGCGATCAAGAACGCTGGCGGGAACAGCATCTGACTGGTGCGCGCGTTCTGTCGCACCTCGCCGTTCAAGCGCGAGACGATCGCGACGTCGCTCGGATCGAGCTCCGTCTCGATCCAGGGGCCGAGTGGGCAGAAGGTGTCATAGCCCTTGCCACGTACCCACTGGCCATCCTTGTACTGCTGGTCACGGTGGCTGACGTCATTGCCACAGGTATAGCCCAACACGTAGTCGAGCGCCTCCGTCTCGCGTACGCGAGACGCCCGGCGACCGATCACGATACACAACTCCGCCTCGTAGTCGATCCGGTTCCCCGGCGGCAGGAGAATCGTCCCGCCATGCCCGAGGAGCGCACTCGGTGGCTTGAGGAACAGCACCGGCTCGTCAGGAATCTTCCGCGTCGGATCGTTTTCCGTCACGTGCGCCGCGTAGTTCAGCCCGACGGCAACGATCTTGCTCGGGCGCTCGACCGGCGGTAGAACAGTGAACGACTCGAACGGGCCCAGTTCCCGTCCCCGCTGCGGTCTACCAGTGAACCAGTCGCCGCGCGCCTCGTACGCGATGCCGTCCTCCACCAGTACCGGAGTCGGCTGCCCATCCACCAAGATCCGTGCCAGTCGCACCCTCAGCTCCTTCCCTCGCCCGAATCAGCACCCGACGCTCTCGCCCGCTCGCTACAGCAGGAGCACCTGCTGGAGCTGCTCGTCACGCCCGGCGATCGTCAACTCATCGCCGAGACGGAGACGTTCGCCACGATGCGGGTTCATGATCACCTGGTCGCCGCGCCGCAAGAACAGCGGCGTCACACCGAAGCGCTCCCGCAAGTCCAGCTCTTCCAGCGTCTTCCCCGCCATGCGCTGGTCGACCACCACCTTGGCCAGACCATACCCTGGCCCGACATCGAAATAATCTTTCGCCAGCGGCATCGTCAGACTGTGCGCCACCCGGATGCCGGTCTCCCGCTCGGGGTACACGACACGGTCGGCACCGACCATCGTCAGAATATCGCCATGCAGCTGGTTCTGCGCTTTGGCGAGGACGAAGCGGACACCAAGCTTCTTCAAGAGGACGGTCGCCATGATGCTCGAACGCTCGTCAGCTCCGATCGCGACGACAGCGGCATCAAAGTCCTGCGCCCCTAGCGTGCGGAGCACCTCGAGATCAGTCACGTCAGCAGTCACCGCGTGCGTCACGTAGTCCGCCACTGCCTCGATCGCGCGCTCGGAACGATCGATCGCTAGCACCTCGTGTCCGAGCCGCTCGAGCTCGATCGCCACAGCACTCCCGAACCGACCGACCCCCAAGACCATGAACTGCTTCCGCATCCCCTGCCCCCTAGCCCAGCCGGACGGATTCTTGCGCATAATGCACGAGTTCGCGCTGCACCTGCGTGGCGAAAACGAGTGCGAGAAGGAGCGGGCCGAAACGGCCGAGCACGATGAGCACTGCCAGCACAGCTTGCCCGTTCGCGCCCAAACTCGCGACGAGTGGGCTCTCTGCCCCAGCGAGACCGAAGGCCTGCACAACCAGGAGCCATACTGTCGGCAGCTCGTGCGGTGCCCACGTAGCGAGCACCACTGTGCCGAAAAATGTGACCAGCAACGCGAACACGGCGATCGCGAGCGCTCGGAAGACTTGCCAATCCGGGACTTCCCGGCCGAACACGACGACGTGCCGGCTACCCCGAACGGTCGCCGCGATCGCGAACAAGAGCAAACTGAACGTCTGGACTTTAACCCCGCCAGCGACCGAACCGCTCGCACCACCGATGAACGTCAACGCCCCAAACAAGAACGCCGTCTCTTCCCCCAGCATCCGCGTGTCCACCACGCGTGGCCCGCCAGTACGACTGAGGGTTACCGCGAACGCATCCACCACTTGCTGGTACCACGGCAAACCGGCGATCGTCGCCGGATTCGCCCGCTCCAGCAACCAAATACTGAGCGTACCGCCAACCAGCAGTACCGCTGTGGTGGCCAGAACGAGCCGGGTATCCGGATAGAGCCGCCTCCAGGATCGCCGTGCGACGATATCGGACAGCACAGGGAAACCGATCGCACCGAGGAGAACGAGCAGACCGACCGGAAGAATCACGAGCGGAACGCGCTGGTAAGCGGCGAAACCTCCAAGCCCTGGCTCGAAATCGAAGCCAGCGTTGTGAAATGCCGTGACAGCAGTGGTGAGCGCCCACCAGAGCGCTTCCGCACGATCCTCGTGGAGACGGAGACTGGGCACCAGGAGCGCACAAAAACCAGCGAGCTGAATCGCGCCGGTGGCGATCAGGAGCCGCCGGACGAGCGGCCAGAGCTCACCGAGCTGCTCCTCACCGAGCCGCATGCCGAGCACATGATGTGCCTCGTAGACGATCGTCCGGCGCATGATCCCCGCTAACAGCAACGTCGCGGTCGCCACGTAGCTCACCCCACCCACCTCGACGAGCAGGACGAGAACGAGTTGCCCCAGCCGATTCCACGTGGTCGCGACATCGACTGGCGCGAACCCGGCCGTGCAGAGGGCTGAAAGCGCCACGAAGGCTGCCACCCACCAGGACACAACCTGCCCGTCTTGCCAGGTGGCTGGCCAGCGGAGCAGAAGCATGCCGAGAAGAGCCAGAACCACCGTACCAGCCCACAGCAGGGCGAGGAGCGGTACCGTTACGCGGCGACGGCGAGGCACGCGCAGGGGGATAACCTCGCTCGGCATC
>BEID01000173.1 GCA_002898975.1 bacterium HR27
GTCGTCGAGGTAGACCCCGAAACCGGGAAGGTCGACTTCTTGAAGTACGTCGCGGTCGACGATGTGGGCAACGTGATCAATCCCATGATCGTCGACGGCCAGGTGCACGGCGGCATCGCCCAGGGTCTGGCGCAGGCGGTCTACGAGTTCGCCGCCTACGACGAGAACGGGCAGCTGCTGAGTGCCTCGCTGATGGACTATGCGATTCCCAAGGCCAGCATGCTGCCGTCGTTCACGGTCGATCGCACGGTCACACCGACACCGGTGAATCCGATGGGTGTCAAGGGTGCTGGCGAAACCGGTACGATTGCCTCGACACCGGCTGTCGTCAATGCGGTGATCGACGCCCTGGCACCCTTCGGTATCGACCACATCGACATGCCCTTGACACCAGAGCGGATCTGGCGAGCGATCCGCGAGCGGTCGCGTTGACGAGAGAGTGATCGCGAGACTGGAGCACTTCAGTCTCGTTCGGGCAAAACGGAAGGGGAGCGGACGATGTACCCGAGCACCTTCACCTATTACCGAGCGGGTTCGGTTCAGGAAGCGCTCAAGCTCTTGGTGGAAAATCCCGACGCGAAGCTCCTGGCCGGTGGTCACAGTCTGATCCCGGCCATGAAGCTCCGCCTGGCGACACCGTCGGCGCTGATCGATATCTCGCGCATTCCGGAACTCAGCGGTATCCG
The DNA here is from genome assembly GCA_002898975.1 of bacterium HR27. Taxonomy (GTDB): domain Bacteria; phylum Chloroflexota; class Chloroflexia; order Thermomicrobiales; family Thermomicrobiaceae; genus Thermomicrobium. The sequence continues at coordinate 687 of BEID01000173.1, forward strand.
TGATGCCGGCGACCGCATCGTCATCGGCGCGATGACGCGCTACGATGACATTCAGCGATCGGATCTGGTGCAGCGTGTCTTGCCGATCCTTCCCGAGGCGATCAACGTGATCGGGGACCTCCAGGTGCGGAACATGGGCACTATCGGCGGCTCGCTCGCGCACGCCGATCCGGCTGCTGATCTGCCCGCGGTGGTCCTCGCTCTCGGGGCGGAGATAAAGGCTGTCGGGCCGAACGGTGAGCGGACGATCCCGGCGGACCAGTTCTTCGTGGATCTCTTCACGACCGCCCTCCAGCCGAACGAGATCCTGACCGAAGTGGCGTTTCCCAAGCCGCCAGCCCGGACCGGGATGTCCTACCAGAAGTTCGCCAACCCCGCGTCCGGTTACGCGGTGGTCGGGGCTGCCGCCGTGGTCACGCTCGGCGAGGACGGTAAGGTCAGCGCGGTACGCGTCGGTGTGACGGGCGCCGGACCCTATGCCGTACGCCGGGAGAACGTGGAGCAGGCGCTGGTGGGCAAGGAGCCGACCGCCGAGGCGATCGAGGCAGCCAGCCAGCTGGCGAGCGATGGAATGACCTTCAACAGCGACATTTTCGCCAGCGAGGAATACCGGGCGCACTTGACGCGCGTTTTCGTCAAGCGAGCGCTGACCCAAGCTGTCCAGCGCGCCCGTGGCTGAAGCATGAATGCGGAACCGAAACCGAGCCGCGCCCGGGGATATCCCCGGGCGCGCGCCGCTTCGGAAGCTGGTTAGTTTGGTATACTACATGAACGGCACGTCAGAAGGGTCGAGGTGAGTCGTGACGATTGCGGAACTGACAACGGTCGAGGCGGTTCAGCGAGCTCTCGCTGCACATCGGTACGTCTGTGATACGAGCCTGGCGACGGCGATCTACCTGGCGCTCAAGCTGCCGAAGCCGCTGCTCCTGGAGGGCGAGGCCGGCGTCGGCAAGACGGAGGTCGCCAAGGTTCTGGCGCAGGTGCTCGACACCGAGCTGATCCGACTGCAGTGCTACGAGGGACTCGACGTCAACCACGCAGTGTACGAGTGGAACTATCCGCGCCAGATGCTGGCCATCCGCTTGCTCGAGGACCAGCAGGTCGGCTGGGACACCGCGATGCACGAAATCTTCAGCGAGGAGTTCCTGATCGAACGACCGCTCCTCAAGGCGATCCGACATCGCGGTAAGCCAGCTGTGCTCTTGATCGATGAGATTGACCGGGCCGACGAGGAGTTCGAGGCATTCCTGCTCGAACTGCTCTCGGACTTCCAGATCACTATCCCGGAGATCGGGACGATCCGTGCCGAGCACCCGCCGTACGTCATCATCACGTCCAACCGCACGCGAGAGCTCCACGACGCGCTGAAGCGACGCTGTCTCTACCATTGGATCGACTACCCGACCTTGGAGAAGGAGTTCGAGATCCTGCGCGTCAAGCTGCCGGGTATTCCGGAACGTCTGGCCCTGCAGGTCGCCCGTTTCATCCAGGCGCTTCGACGCGAGGATCTCTACAAGCTCCCTGGAGTCGCCGAGACGCTCGACTGGGCCGCTGCCCTCCTGGCACTGAACCAGAGCCAGCTCAGCGTCGAGATCGCGTCGGCGACGCTTGGTGCCATCCTCAAGCACCAGGAGGATCTCCAGCATATCCGCAAGAAGCGGCTGGAGGAACTCGTCGCGGCAGCGACCCAGGAGTGACTGATCCGGCCCGAACGGGCTGCACAGGGGTAGAAAACCATGACGGCAACCCTGAATTTCGCACAGCGCGCACTCGCTTTCGCACGCCTGCTGCGTCGTGCCGGCGTCAAGACGACGACCGGACAGGCGATGGATTTCGTGCGCGCGATCGAGCACATCGATATCAGCCGGCGCGAGGAGTTCCGCGAAGCGGCGCGTGCCTGCCTGGTCACGCACAAGGACGATATGCCGGTCTTCGACCGCTTGTTCGATCTGTACTGGCGCGCCAAGCCGGAGCTGAGCGATGGACTCCTCCAGCAAGCCGAGCCTGACGACTTCATCGAACTCGCTCCCGAAGAGGGGGAGGAGGCGGAAGAAGCCGAGGGCTCGACGATCGAGGGTGCGCGCGGCCGACGGCTGGAGGCGATCGAAGCGATCGAGGAAGCCGAAGAAGGGGAGGCGAGCGACGAAGAGTCGCTGGCCGACGCCTTCAGCTACAGTCCGGCTGAAGTGCTGCGCGAGAAGGACTTCGCCGACTTCACTGAAGAAGAGCTGGCCCAGATTCGGCGGTTCATGCAGCAACTGACATGGGAGATCGGCCGCCGTCGCTCCCGCCGCAAGGTCGCGTCCCCCAAGGGTCGCTTCATCGATCCCCGGCGGACGATGCGGCGCTCGTTGCAGACCGGCGGCGTGCCCTTGACGATCGCTCGTCGCGAGACAAAGACGAAGCCACGCCAACTCGTCGTGATCTGCGACGTGAGCGGCTCGATGGACCGGTACAGCCGTATCCTGCTGCAGTTCATTTACGCGATCGAGAACGGGATGGCGAAGGTGGAGGCGTTCGTCTTCGGAACGCGCCTCACCCGCGTCACCCGGTTGCTCAAGCACCAGGACATCGACGAGGCGATGCGCCGCGTCGCTCGCGAGGTCCAGGACTGGTCCGGTGGAACCCGCATCGGTCAGTCGCTACAGACGTTCAACCAGGAGTGGGCACGCCGCGTTCTCCGCAACGGCGCTGTCGTCCTCATCATCAGTGACGGCTGGGACCGCGGCGATCCTGATCTTCTGGCACGCGAAATGGCTCGTTTGCAGCGGTCGTGCTACCGTCTGATCTGGCTGAACCCGCTACTCGGCTCGCCGCGCTACGAGCCGTTGACGCGTGGCATGCAAGCGGCCTTGCCGTACATCGATGACTTCATGCCGATTCATAACTTCGCGAGCCTGGAGGCACTGGCCAAGCACTTGAGTCAGATCGATCAGAAGCGGCCGGTTCGGCGCCAGCACGCGGTGCTTCCCGAGGCTCCAGCTGCCTGAAAAGGAGGTCAACAATGCGCGACATTCTTCCCGAAATCGAACGGTGGATGGAGGAAGGTGAGGAGATCGCCCTCGCGACAGTCGTCCGGGCTATTGGCTCGTCACCGCGCCCGGTCGGTGCCAAGATGGCGGTCACCCGTTCCGGGCGTCTGGCTGGATCTGTTAGCGGAGGCTGTGTCGAAGGTGCCGTCTTCGAGGTCGCTCTCGAGGTGCTTGAGACCGGGCGGCCACGTCTGGTGCGCTATGGCATCTCCGATGAACAGGCCTGGGACGTCGGTCTCAGCTGTGGTGGGACGATCGATGTCTTCGTGGAACCGTTGGTGAGAAAGCCATGACTAGTGAGGTCTTCGAAGCTCTCCGGCATGCACTCGCTGAGGAGGAGGCAGTCGTCACCGCAACGGTCGTCAGCGGTGAGCCACTCGGCGCAAAGCTTCTGATCTACGAGGACGGTCGCACCGTCGGCTCGCTCGGCTCGGCCGAACTCGATGCTGCGGTGCGCGCTGATGCGGAGGCCTTCTTCCAGAGCGGCGAAGCCGGGATCCGAACCTATACCTTGCCCGACGGGCGCACCGTCGAGGTCTTCCTGGAAGCCCACTTGCCGCCCAGACACCTTGTCGTGATCGGTGCGGTCCACATCGCGGTTCCGCTCGTGGCAATGGCCAAGGAACTCGGCTACCGAACGACGGTGATCGATGCGCGCGAATTCTTCGCCACGCGCGAGCGGTTCCCGCACGTCGACCAGTTGATCGTCGCCTGGCCGGACGAAGCCCTGGCGCAGATTAAGATCACGCCCCAGACGGACATCGTGATTTTGGCGCACGACGAGAAGTTCGAGGATCCTGCGCTGCATGTCGCATTGCGCTCGCGGGCTGGCTACATTGGTGCCATCGGCAGCCGCAAGACGAGCCAGCAGCGCCTGGAGCGGCTCCGCCGCGCCGGCTTCTCCGACGAAGAACTAGCTCGTATTCACGCACCGATCGGGATCGATATCGGTGCGAAGACGCCTGCGGAAATCGCTGTCAGCATCCTGGCCGAAATCATCGCCGTACGCCGCGGTCGCTACGGACAACCACTCCGACCA
>BEID01000174.1 GCA_002898975.1 bacterium HR27
CTCTTGCGCGCCGAGGAGGCCGAGCTGGACTTCGTACGGCGTCCCGGCGGCTTCGGGATGGAGTTCGAAACGCGCCCGCTCGAAGTATTGGACCGTGTATTCCTTCCCATCGCTCGGGTTCACCTCGCGGAACTCCGGACTGATCGGCAACCCGAAACGGGCCAGTCCACCGTTCTGCTCCCAGTATCGCAGAAATGCGCCACGGACGACGAAGCCAGTTTCCGGGAAAGAGCGCTCGTCGGGAGCGGGCTTCTCCGGTGGTGGTTGCGGAGCGAAGCTCCGCTTCCCCAGTGCCCAGCGTCCGAGGTGGGCGAGTTGCACCTCGTTCGGAGTACCGCGGAACTCCGGCCAGTACTCGAAGCGGGCACGCTCGAAGAACTGGACGAGACGCCCGCCGCTCCAGAACGGTTCGGTGAGCGGGTAGCCGAAGGCAGCCAGTCCGCCGTTTTCTTCCCAGTAGCGGCGGAACGGCCCGCTCAAGGTGTGCCCGGTTTCCGGAAAATAGCGCACGCTCGGATCGTCCGGCGGTGCGACGCGGCTCGTCGGCAAGGCGTCTGGTCGGGCCAGACTCTGGTAGACCAGAAAAGCTGGCTTGCGCGGCCAGGGGACGGCCTCACGTCCATAGACCTTGTTGGAATCGAGCAAGCGCACGAGTCCCCAGTTGGCGTACCCGTGGCTGGTGCCGAAGTCCTCGAACTTGAACCAGAAGACGCGCTCGACCTCCGGTGCCTGCTCCCACAGGAGCGTGTAGACCTGACGAAGAAACTCCGCCTGAGCGAGTTCGGCTGGTGTCGGGTCGAGCACGCCAGCCGGTGACCACGCTGCTGGTTCAGCGGGCATCCCGACTTCCGTGACCCAGATGGGAGTCGTGTCGCCGTACTCCAGCTGCACAGCCCGGAGTTCGCGGACGGCGGCGAGCACGCTCGCGGCGTCGGGAAGAAAATAGGGATGGATCGACAGGACGTCCCACGGGTATCGGCCCGTCCGTGCCCGGTAGTCCCGGACAGCGGGACTCTCGTAGACGGCCCGCAGCCAGGCGAGGTGCCGATCGCCGTCTTCCTGGCGGTCGAAGAGGATGCTGCCAGCGACGACCTGCGTCGCGGGGCTGTGCCGCTCGACCGTCTCATAGACATCGACGGCCAGCCGGCCGTAGATGTCCGGTCGAACAGCGTGCACCTGCTGGTTTGTCTCTTCCCACAGGAGCTCGTTCGCATTCGGTTCGTTCAAGAGCTCGATCGCAGCCAGCGCCGTTCCGTACCGGCCAACGATTTCGGCAGTTCGCTCGACGAAGGCACGGGTGTAGCGGTTGCGCCCATCACGGTCCGGTGGATCGTTGATGTGCGAGAACGCGTAGCTGGTATCGAGGTCGGCGAGGATGCCGGAGCCGAGCACGGCCAGGACTTTCATGTCGTAGCGCGGCGCGAGGTCGAAGAGGTACCAGTCGTGCTTGGCCCAATCGATCCAGCCTGGGCCGGTAGGTTGGTCGTACTCGGCGTGGAACTCGATCCGGACCCAGCGAGCTCCCATCCGGGCCATTTCGGCCATCATCGTCTCGAGGAAGGTACGGTTGATGTGCACCGGATAGCGCTCGGGATCGGTGTTGAATTCGTACCAGGGGTCCCGGCCGACGCTCCCGAAGAACTCACGGAAGTTCGCCGGGTCCCGCACCGCCTCGCTGGAACGAGGTGGGCTGACCGCGAGGCTCGCGAGCGCGAGCACGCACGCCAGCGCGATACGCAGTGACCGGCCCCCGACCTGCACCGTATCCCTTCCCTTCCGTGCGTTGTCAGTCGCTCGCAGCGGCCGTCAGGCGACCGCCTGGACTCGCCGCCACGGCTCGAGCACGAAGCGCTCGAGTGCCTCGACGACGCCGTCTTCGTCGTGCCCCCGGACGACGGCATCAGCCTGGGCGCGAACGTGCTCCGGCGCGTTGCCCATCGCAACGCCGAGCCCAGCGGCGCGGAGCAGTGGCAGGTCATTCTCGCCGTCCCCCACGGCGAGAACGTCAGCGAGCGTCAGCCCCAGCCGCCGGGCCAGGACCTCGACCCCACTCGCTTTGCTCACCCCCGGTGCATGGACGTTGGCCACCCAGCGCGGCAGCGCTGGCAGCCACTCGAACGGCCCGTGGTGATAGATGGCGTATCCTGCCCGAGTCAACCGGGCTGTCGCGTGCCGGAGCGCCCGTTCCGGACCGAAGAGATCGACGGTCAGCACGTCCTGGAGCGCGAGGACCTCCGAAACCGGGAGCTGGTCGACGTCGCCGCTGCGCGGCAAGAGCTGTTGCTCGAACTCCGGCAGGCGCGGTAGCGGATCCGTTACCAGCACCATGCGTTCGCCGCTCCCTGGACCACGCAACGCGAGCGCACCGAGCCCTTCGCGCTCGGCTTCGTGCAAGGTACGGGCGAGCGCAGCACGATCGAGCGGACGCTCGGCGAGCGCGACCTCGCGCTCGGTGTCCCAGACGAGCGCGCCGTTGTACAGGACCAGCGGGAGCTGGATGCCGAGTTCGCCGACGATGGGACGGGTCGTGCGCAGGCGGCGCCCGGTGGCCAGGGCGACTTCGACTCCCAGTTCTCGGCAGGCTTGGATTGCCTCGCGCACGGCGGGACGGACCACGTCGGTCGGATCGAGCAACGTCCCGTCGATGTCTAGCACGACAAGACGGAACAGTCGAACAGCTGGGTCTGTCAGCTCCTGCCTGTCCATCGGGCCTCCGGCGCTCGGTCGCCGGGTTCTGGTATAGCACAGCGGGCAGCGTTGTCGGTTATCGACTGCTGTACTGCTCCTGGGTGCACCGTTCCCGAACCATCAGGTTCGCTCTCGACAGGAAGCGCGAACGTCCGGAGAATCGTTCCGAAAGGAGGGCACGTGTACCTCACGCGTCACCATACAGTGAGTGGACCGCGCTGGGCCTGTGATGGACAGTGGCTCCCGGAAGGGTTCCGGCTGAGCTGGCTCCTCGAGCTGCCGGCCGACGCCGCGCGCAACGTCCTCGCCCAGCTGCCCCGCTCGGGCAACGCGAGCGGGCCGCTCCTCGCGCCGATCGAGCCGGAACAAGAGGTTTGGGCAGCTGGGGTCACCTACCTGCGCAGTCGCGATGCACGGATGGCTGAGGCACAGGTGAAGGACATCTACTGGCGCGTCTACGAGGCCGAGCGACCGGAACTCTTTTTCAAGGGGCAGGGCTGGCGGATGGCCGGGCCGGGCGAGCCGGTGCGCGTGCGGCGGGACAGTGGCTGGAACGTCCCTGAACCGGAGCTCGCGGTCGTGTTCACGCGGACGCTCGAGATCGTCGGGTACACGGTCGGCAACGACGTCTCCTCGCGCGATATCGAAGGGGAAAACCCGCTCTACCTGCCACAGGCGAAAATCTACGACGGTGCCGGTGCGCTCGGTCCGGGTATCGTCATCGTCGAGCGTCCGGAGGACCTCTGCGGGATCCGGATCGCGCTGGAGATACGGCGGGGCTCGTCGGTCGTGTTCGCGGGGGAGACGACGACCGACCAGATGAAGCGCCGTCCAGAGGAACTGGTCAGCTGGCTCGGCAAGGAGCTGTCCTTCCCGTACGGAGGCGTCCTGATGACCGGCACCGGCATCGTCCCACCGGACGCGTTCTCGCTGCGACCGGGTGACCGTGTCGTCATCCGGGTCGGGGAACTGGTGCTGGAAAATCCGGTAAGTTGAGCGAGCACGTTCGGATTCCCAGGTCGAGCGACACCGGGGCGTACGCTGGCGCGCTCCGCTCGGCAGGTACCGCACACGACCGGCCTCGGCGAGCCCGGTGCGCACTGGAAGCCAACTGCCCTGCTGATCGAGGCGTCACGCCCGTCAGGCTGGCAGGGTTTCGGCTGCGTCGTTCCACGCTCGGTGCGGAGACCGATCAGGGACACGCACCGGGACCGATCTCGCCGTCGTTGAACCGCTCCAGGGTCGCCGCAAGTTCCAGTGCGACAGGATCGTGCCGTGCTGGATACGGCATGGCCCCGGCGAGCCAGGCCTCCGCCTCGGCGAGCGCGTGGGACACCTCGGTGGGAGCTTCCACGCCGCGCGCGAGGTTGAGCTGGGCTGCCATGTACTGGTGCGCGAGCACGAAGTAGGCGTTCTCACCGCGCGGCGGTGTCCACAACGTCTCGTACTAGGTCAGACCGCTCGAGAAAAAGGGCCGATCCGGCGCGTAGGGCGCCGGCCAGAGCAGCGGGTGGTTCTTCCAGAATCCTTTCGACAACGTGCAGTGCTCGGGAAGTGTCGCCGCCTTCGCACGCTGCTCGTGCTCCGGCACGGTCACTGGTGGCAGGCGGCGCGGCGGGAATAGACCGGCAGGGAGGCGCGTCGAAGCAGGAACAGCGCGAGCCCGCCGCTCGTCTCCGCCAGCGTCCGCGAGCGCATCGAAGGGGACGAGCCAGACGAGGCCGGCTACGAGCGCGATGAACAGGGACACGCGGACGAGCATGGTCGACTCCTTTCCGACCGCGGCCACTCGTGAGACCGAGTATCAGCATAGGACGACACTCTGTCAAGTGCGCGGTGGGTCGCCTGGCAGGGCACGGCCCTACGCCGCACATGTCAACCGTTCGCGCAGGCAAGCGGTACGGCTGCAGATCGTTCAGTGGTCGCCGCGAGTGATCGCGAAGGTCGCTGCCGGATCGTCGGCCGAGCGTCGTCCGCCGAAGACCATCGCAGCGCGCAGCAGGAACGCGCCAGTGAGCGCAACCAGACTGGCGGCAACCGCGACCGGCGTGCGGCAGCG
>BEID01000175.1 GCA_002898975.1 bacterium HR27
GATCTCCAGTTCCGGGAAGACGTCCGTGACTTTATGCTGTTTCCCTCACCGGATACCGGGGATCTCGTCAGCACCCAGTTCCTGCTGCCACGAACGCGGGAGGACCTGCTCAAGCGGCGCAAGATGCATAAGCTCTGGGCCGACGCGACTTTCGGTCTCATGGGTCGAACCACCGACTTCATCGGCGCGATGCTGACAGCCTGGTTCGCGAGTGCTCGTTTCTTCGGCGATACCGCTGACCGTGTCCGCGAGTATTTCCGCTACGTTCGCGAGAACGACCTCTTCCTGACTCACGCGCTGGCCGATCCTCCGGTCGATCGGGGCAAGCCACCCCATGCCCAGCCAGACCCCTTCACGTACCTCGGGGTGGTCCGCGAGACCTCCGAGGGCCTCATTGTTCGCGGCGCCAAGATGCTGGCAACGGCGGGCCCCTACGCCGATGAGATCCTGGTTTGGCCGTTTTCTCTCCGACGGTACACTCCGGAGGATGCCCGTTACGCTATCGCATTCGCCATTCCAACCGATTCCCCAGGCCTGAAGTTTATATGCCGCGAGCCATACGCTGAAGGGGACGTCTTCGATCACCCGCTCGCTTCCCGTTTCGACGAAATGGATGCGGTCGCCGTCTTCGAGGATGTCCTTGTCCCCTGGGAACGGGTGTTCATCAATCAGGACTGGGAGCGGGTCAACCGTATTTGGGAGATCAACTCGAACGCATTTACTGGGCATCAAACGAGCATTCGTCTCCTTTCGAAGCTGCAATTTATCGCCGGTCTGGCCTACCGCGGTACCGAGATGCTCCAGACCGATCAGTTCCCCCACGTGAGGGATGCGATCGGCGAGATCACCACGTACATCGAACTGTCGAAGGCCGCGATTGTGGCCAGTGAGGCCGAAGCCCAGCCGAACGAGGATGGGATTCTGTTCCCCAACGTCCGTCCACTCTTCGCTATTCGGAACTCCGCGAACCGCTGGTACCCGCGAGTGAAGGAGATCCTGCAGCTGATCTTCGCCGGTAGTCTTCTTTACACCCCAGCCAGAGTCGATGCCTTCGCGTCTCCTCTTCGTGGCCTCATCGACAAGTACTATCGCGGTGCCGAGGCCTCAGCGGAGGAACGCGTGAAGCTCTTCAAGGTTGCCCACGACATCGCTGTGTCCAGCTTCGCAGGTCGCCACGAGCTCTACGAGCGATTCTACGCTGGTGATCCGATGTTCCTCCGCATCAATACCCAATACCTTCTCTATGACTTCTCTGAACCGCTACGCTTGCTCAACTAGCTTCTCTCATCCTACAGCCTCGAGCAAGCGCTGCAACCATTCGCTGGAGGCGCTGAATGAGCCGGCTCAAGGGTCGGACAGCTCTGGTCACTGCTGCCACTCGGGGAATCGGCTACGCCGTCGCCGAGCGGTTCGTGCAGGAAGGTGCTCGGGTGTACCTGCTTGGGCGTGACCGACAGAGGACAGCCGCTGCAGTAGCAGCGATCGGAGCGGCCGGCTACGTTGTCGCTGACCTGAGCGATCGTGAGCAGCTTCAGCGTGCCACGGAAGATGTTCTGCACTACGCAGGCCACGTCGACATTCTTTTCCACAACACCGGGGGACCGCGGCCTGGTCGTTTCCTTACGCTCTCGCTCGAGGATTGGGAACAGGCGCTCCGGCACATTTTCGACAGTGCCTTAATACTTACCCGTGCTCTTCTTCCCGCCATGATTGAGCGGCGATGGGGGCGGCTCCTCTACTCCACTTCATCAGGAGTGATCGAGCCGCTCCCTCTGCTGCACTTGTCCAATGTCACGCGGAGTGCCGTGGCTGCGCTGGCCTTGTCGCTCGCCCCGGAAGTCGGCCCCTACGGAATCACCACGCACGTTCTGGCCCCGGCCCATATCATCACCGAACGACAACAACAGATGCAGCACTACCGCGCCGAGCAGGAAGGATTACCCATCGACGAGTATCGGCGTCGTGAGCAGGGCGCGCTGGCTGTAGCACGTTTCGGAACTCCCGCAGACGTCGCTGCCCTTGCAGCCTTTCTCGCTTCGGACGAAGCGGGATATCTCACCGGCATCATCCATCCGGTCGACGGGGGTTTTACACGAATGGTCCCCGTATACTCGGAAGTCTACACCCGAGAGATCGTTGGAGGAGATCGATGGCCGAAGGTGCGCTCCAACGCTATCTCGACCGACTGCACCGAATGAAAGCGTCCAACCCTGATCGCGACTTACCATCGCCCTTGGTTATCAGCGAAGAGGACGCGATCTGGCTTGATGCTGCGATCACAGGGAATCCAACCCGGATCGGCGTGTTACCCCAGCTCCCGACCAACACTCTGGAAATTTTCCTGCAAGAAATTCCGCCCGGCAGCGCGACCGACCTTCAACGTCACGCACACGAGACAGTACACATCGTCGTTTCGGGCAGCGGCTACTCCGAGATCGGCGAAGCGACGGTGCAGTGGCAGGCCGGTTGCTTCATCTACACCCCCCCTTGGGCCTGGCACCGGCACTACAACACGAGCCAGGAAACGGTCCGGATGATCGGGGTTGAGAACAGCCGTCTTCTCGAGCAGCTCGGCGTCGCCCGCCGCGAGAGTCTCGGGAATATCACCTATGCCGAGCGGCCGGGAGCGAGCACAGCGCAGACGGCAAGGAAGGAGGTGTAGCGGGCACCAGGAGACCAGCCACACCGCTGCCGAACGCCGAGCAGGTGACGATCGGATACTAGTTCGCTTGCAAGGAGGAGCGCCATGGCCATCCAAAAGTTGGGGTTCGCAGAACTCCGCGTCACGAACCTCGAGGCAGCCCTCAGGTTCTATCAGGGGATAATGGGTTTGACCCCCTTCGGTCAGCAAGGGCAGACGTACTACTTCGGCTGCGGCTTGGACGAAACGATCGACCTCGCCGTCACACCGGGTGGTACGGGAGTCGTCCGCTTCGCGTTCCAATGCGAGAGCGAGGAAGACCTCGCGCAGTACGCAGCGAAGCTACGGGCAGCTGGGGTTACCGCTGAGGAGCGGACGGAAAGCGATCCGACTGTTCGCAAGAGCGTGCGTTTCCAGCTCCCGAGCGGGCACACCATGGAACTCATTGTTTTCCAGGAGCAGCGGCCCTATCTGCGCCCTGCCGCTCCCGCTCGCGCTGGATCCCGGAACGGCATCACGCCGAACGACGTCGACCACGTCACCTTGCTGGTTCATGTCCCACGAGTCCGTGCGCTCGCCGAGTTTCTTCGCGATGTCCTCGATTTCAAGATCTCGGATATCTTCCAGCCTGCTCCTGATGTGTGGGCAGCGGTCTGGACACGAGTCGGCGAGTGGCATCACGATCTGGCCATGCTCGGCGGCGAGGACCCGTCGTGGACGCTCCACCATTTAGCCTGGAATCTCCAGGACATCGATCACATTAAGCGCTTCGTCGATGTCATGTGCGCGGCTGGCATACGAGTGGAATACGGGATTGGTCGGCACGGCCTGGGCTCCAATCTCTACTGCTACTTCTTCGAGCCGGGTGGAAACCGCTTCGAGCTGACTGCCGAGATGCCGCGCGCCGTCCAGCAGCGGGCAGAACCTCTCGTCTGGACCGACTTTCCGGAGGCAGCCTCCGCCTACGGTGTCTTGCCACCAGAGTCGTTCGGCCGTGGCACTTGATCGGATCGGTGCGGCTAGGAGGAACCCATGGTGACGGGGCAGGACTTCCGTATCCTCCGCATCGGTCACGCGGCACTCCGCGTGACCGATCTCGCGGCAGCCTCCTACTTCTATGTCGACGTGCTAGGCTTCGTCGTCGCTCGCCAGGACAGCAAGGCCCTGTATCTCCGCGGCTTGGCTGAGTTCGATATCTGGACACTCGCCCTGCTCGAGAGTCGAGAGCCGGGACTCGACCACGTGGCATTCCGCGTCGAACACCCGGAAGATTTGGAGGTCCTCGAAGCACTCCACCGCCAGTTGGGGATCCCCACGAAGCGGGTCGAGGAAGAACTCGAACCTGGTCAAGGCCCAGCACTCCGGGTAGCCACACCGGACGGTCATCCAGTCGAGTTTTACCATTCCTTCGAACAGGTTCCTGTCTACGACGAGCGAGGTCGCGTCAGACTACCCATGCGGACGCTCCACCAGGCTCGGGGAGTACCGCCATACTTTATCGACCACATCAATGTCCGCGTCGCCGACCCCGAGAGTTCACTCTCCTACTGGCGAGATCTCTTGAGATTCAGCATCTCCGAGTATGCAGTTCGGGACGGGCACATTTTCGCGGCCTGGCTCCGCCGACGTCGTGGCACTCACGACATCGCAGTCGTCCGCGCTAACGGCCCCTCGCTCCACCATGTAGCCTACCACTTGAGCCAACCGTCCGATGTACTCCGCGCAGCTGATCTGCTCGCAGACGCTGGCTACCGGGATCGCATCGATTTCGGGCCCGGTCGGCATGGTACTACCGACGCCTTTTTCCTCTATGTGCGGGATCCCTCTGGCAACCGTATCGAGCTGTACTTCGGGGACTATCAGAGAGATCTAGACGGGGAGCCGATCCGCTGGGAATGGGACGACTACGATACCGGCGGACGTTTGTGGTGGTCACCGGAGTACCCGCAACGGTTTCTCGAGACGACACCTGTCAACACGACGTGGCCCTGAGCGGAGACTCGATGTCGATACGGGCCACCTTTCGACGGCGGCCTGAACCCGGTGGGACGAGGAATGGTCTCTCTCGTTCCACCAGACTTCGCCAAAAGTAAGGAGAACTTC
>BEID01000176.1 GCA_002898975.1 bacterium HR27
ACGAAGTCAGCGACGACCTCGTCCGGTCCGCCGACGACCAGAAAGCGGAAGGCATCTTGTTCGAAGAACTCGAAGAGTACCTGACCGACGCGCTGGAAGTGCTGGCGCACGTGATCTTCGATGTGACGGGCGAAACGCGCTTGCGACCAGCCTCCCTGCCCGTGCTGGCCGGGCACTTCTTCGTCCAGGCGGACCGCTACTTCTTGGAAATTGACCAGATGTCCATGGAAGATCCGTGCACGATCGCGGGAAATCAGACAGGTACACACCGGCTCGAACATCTCAACCACGCGAACCAGCGGCCCGATGACCGGTCGGAAGTCGAGATCGACTTCGTTCCCCACCCCGCGCGGCACATGATAGACCTGCCAGATACCGGCCCGGCCACTCGCGAAGAGTGCTACCCCTTGCCCGAACTCGTCGCCATGATCGCGAAAGAACGCGCGGACCCGCTCGACATCCTCGTCGACCGCCTGACTCTGCGCGCGCGTCAGACCGAGCTGCTCCTTGGCCCGGTCGAGGTCGCGCAGCAGGTTCTTCAAGCGGATCGAGTAGTGATCATCCGTGATATGTTCCTTGTCGATACGCAGATAGAGACTGATGATCGGCCACTCATCACTGCGCAGTGCACCGAGCCCCTCGACATCGCGTCGCGTAATCTCCACGCTCTACCCTCCCCATACCCAACGAACGCATCCGCCATCGTGCTCGTGATTCAGTCCTCCGCAGTCTCCTCTGGGCCGAACAAACGCTCGACGATGTAGTTCGCGAGCCAGGTGGCCGCAGCTGCGAGAACGAGGTTCAAGATGCCCCGCACGAGATTCCTGACCATCGACCCTCTACCCCTCTTCCGCACGACGACACTCCAGCCCGCGACATCCCGTTTTGTCAGCAGTCTACCATGTCACCCAGCAGTGTTTCGCCCCTCATGGCTTCACCGTCCGGCTCGCTCGCGCGACCAGCCAGCCAGGATCCCGAGCACGCTCAGCGCCAGGAGACCGGACACCAGCACCGCGAGCAGATCGGGGAGAAACGGCAGCGCACCGATCACCGGAAGCGCCGTGAACGGAAAGCCGAGCCAGCGATGGAGCGCAGCCAGCGCACCCGACTCGTCACCCATGACCCTCGTGTACACCCAGAGACACCAGCGCCCGACCACGAGCGCCCAATAGACCGAAACTGCATACATCGTCCAGGTGGCCAGCCGCGCGGCCAGACGTCCTCGCCGCCGCGGACGACGGGTTCGGACCGGCAGCAGCGGCCTACTCATCCTAACGCAGAGTCCTTCCGCAACTCGAGGAGCAGCTGGATCGCGTCCCAGATGCGCTCGGAGACCTCGTCCTTCGGCAGTTCGGGCAGTACATCGGGCGCTTGCCCCGGACGGAGCAGGGTCACCTGTGCTGTATCAGCCCCCATCGTCCGCCGAGCATCGTTCAACACCAGGAGATCGAGCCCTTTTCGTTCCAGCTTCTCCCGTGCATGCTCGAGCAGGCGCTCGGTTTCGGCGGCGAACCCAACCTTCACCAGACCAGGACGCTGAATGCTAGCGAGAATATCCTCGGTCGGCTCGAGTTCCAGCACGAGCGATGCGGTCTGCTTCTTGATCTTCTCGCTCGCCGGAGCCCGCGGCCGGAAATCGGCCACCGCGGCACACATGACCAGGACGTCGGCATCGGCAACTGTTTCGCGCACCGCCTGGGCCATCTCCGCTGCCGTTTCCACGTCGATCCGGCGCACACCGTACGGAGGAGCCAGGCACGTCGGCCCGCTGACGAGCGTCGTGGCGGCACCGCGGTCACGGGCGACCTCCGCGAGTGCGTATCCCATCTTGCCACTCGAATGGTTGCTCAAAAAGCGGACCGGATCGACCGGCTCCCGGGTCGGTCCGGCGGTCACCACGACCGTGTACTCGCGCAACGGCCCCTGTCGCCCGAGAACCTGCCGGACTGCGCCCACGAGTTCGTCCGGCTCGGCCATCCGTCCTTCGCCGATCATCCCGGAGGCGAGCGGTCCGTGATGGGGCCCGACGATCGTCACGCCACGCGCCCGGAGCACCTCCACGTTCGCTTGCGTAGCCGGATGACGGTACATGTAGTGGTCCATCGCTGGCGCGACGATGAGCGGTGCCGGACAGGCCAGCGCCGTCAGCGTCACTGCGTCGTCGGCGATACCATGAGCGAGCTTGGCCAGCACGTCGGCAGTAGCCGGGGCGACGATCATGAGATCGGCCTGCGCTCCCAGCGTGACATGCCCTGCTTGCTCACCCTGCCAGACTCCCACCGTCGACACCTGTACGGGTCGCCGGGTGAGCGCCTGGAACGTCAGCGGACCGACGAACTCGGTGGCAGCCGGCGTCATGACGACGTCGACGACGGCACCGCCTTGCAGCAAGCGCCGGACCAGTTCGGGGACCTTGTAGGCAGCGATACCCCCGGTCACTCCGACGACGATGCGCTTGTCTCGTAGTACTCTCGGCACGGTGCAGCTCCTGTGTCCGCCGCTCGCAGAGTGCCCGCCCGCTCGCGGCGCTCCAGGGCGGCGCGGATCTCCGCGAAACCATCCTCCAGCCGAGGATAAACGAACCACACCACGGCGAGCGCGAACAGCGTGCCGGTGAGCAGGCGCAACTGCCAGGTGCTCTCCCGCAGCCCGACGAGCTGGGTCGTACCGTCGAGCGCCATCGGGAAAGCGAGCACGAAGGCACCGCGCCAGGAGAGTGGACGCAGCTGATGACGCACCAGCGCGAAGACGAGCCCGAGCACGAAGACGCCCACGTAAATCGCGAGGTCACGCTGGCAGTACGCGACTTGCTCTCCGAAGAGGAAAAAGCTGCGATCCGGACGCTGGTGGCAGACGAAACGATACGCGAAGTAGATCGGTGCTGCCAGCTCGCCGTGTCCGGTCGCCACCAACCACGGTGCGAGCAGCGGCAAACCGGCGAAGAGACCAGTGAACAGGTTGAGCACCGCCAGCCAGTGCCTTGCCCAGGCACCGATCAGCCGATCGACCGCGCGCTCGAAGCGGAGCTGCCGCCTCGCTGCTGGTGTGATGGTTGAGGCTCGGCTGTCCTGCATGCGGCGCCTCCTGGATCGGTGGGCGGCCTTTGACGAAGCACTGCTGCGAAGTTTATACTCAGAGGGATTGTGCGGGTGCAGGCCCCCATCGTCTAGAGGCCTAGGACACCACCCTTTCAAGGTGGAGATCGCGGGTTCGAATCCCGCTGGGGGCACCGAGAGCGATCGCTCGTTCTTACGCGGGACGCTGCGAAACAACGAGGGAAATGAAACGACGACCGGGATACACTCCCGGTCGTTTCACTGTCCTGGGCAATGCAACGGAAATCAACCGAGCACCCTGTCCAGCTACGCCAGTGCCGGCCTGCTCACGCGCAGGATTCAGGTGACCGGCGCGATCGGCAGTCGTGCTGATCCTGGCGTGGCCGAGGGTGCGGCTCACAGTGGCATACGCCGCTGACAGCTGTTCGTTGCGGTCATGGATAGAAAGCGAATCGGCGTAGAGTTACCAAGCGGAGCTGCTGGTATTCTGTCAGTCAGCGCGGCTCGTCGAGCATACTCCTGACAAGCGCACCGAGCGCTGGCGGCGAGACAGGACCGGCGGTCCGACCGAGGAGGTGGACGGATGCACGTCGTCATTCCGGTTGCAGGTCTGGGAACGCGGCTGCGCCCGCATACCTGGAGCAAGCCGAAGCCGCTCGTCACGGTCGCTGGAAAACCGATCCTCGGCCATGTCCTCGACCGGCTCCTCTCGCTCCCCCTCGAGCGCGTCGTCTTCGTCACCGGCTATCTCGGCGAGCAGATCGAGGACTACGTGCGCTCGCACTACGAGTTCGATGCCGTCTTCGTCGAACAACCCGAACCACTCGGACAATCGCATGCCCTCCTCCAAGCCAAGGGACTCATCACCGGTCCGACGCTCGTCGTCTTTCCCGACCTGATCTTCGATGCCGACCTCGAGTCACTCGTTTCTTGCCCTTGGGACGGTGTGGTCTACGTCAAGGAAGTCGACGATCCGCGTCGCTTCGGTGTGGTCGTCGTCGAGGACGGCCACATCGTCCGGCTCGTGGAAAAGCCACAGACGCCGGTCAGCAACCTCGCCGTGGTCGGGGTCTACTACTTCCGTGATTTCGCCGATCTCATCGCGGCGATCGAGCAGCAGATCGCCGAGGACCGCCGGCGCGGGAACGAGTACTACCTCGCGGAGGCGATTCAGATCCTGATCGACCGTGGTCGGACGATCGTGGCACAACCGGTTTCGGTGTGGGAGGACTGCGGTACGGTCGAAGCACTGCTGCAAACCAACCGTTTCCTCCTGGAGCACCAGCCCCAGGAGCATCCCACCTTCCCGACCAGCGTCGTCATCCCACCGGTCGTCATCGACCCCAGCGCGACGATCGAGCGCGCGGTCGTCGGACCCTACGTCAGCATCGGCGCCGGCGCGGTCGTCTCCCACGCGATCGTCGCCGACTCGATCATCGACGAAGGCGCGACGATCAACGGCGTGATGCTCCACCGCTCGATCGTCGGTCGCGGCGCACGGGTGACCGGCGACTTCTTGCGCGTCAATGTCGGCGACTCCTCGGAGATCGCGTTCGCACGCCAGGACGAGGGTTGAACGATGCGACACCGCTGGCTGGAAGTCTCGGTCGAGGCGGACGCGGAGTCGGCGGATGCTGTTGGCGAGCTTTTCGCACGTTTCGTCTACCAACACGGGGTC
>BEID01000177.1 GCA_002898975.1 bacterium HR27
TGGTCACCGAACTGCGCCGCGTCGAGGGCTGGGGATTGAGCAGGATCGTGCGTGGGGACGGACACCGGGCGACTGGTGCGTCGCCGGGAGCACGGTCGCGCCGTCAGCAGCCCGCACCGTAACGAGCGAGCAGTGCTGTCCGACTCATCCAGGCGCGTCCCGGCCAGGCCCGCTCGCGGTACCGGTCGGCCATCTGCCAGCCGAGCGGATGGTAGACAGCGATCAGGCCGACGAAGAAGAAGCGCTGCAAGCGGTGATACCAGGTCGGTGGCAGCGGATGCACCTCGAAGCCCAGCCGCCTACCGGCTCGTGCGAAGAGCGTGATCCCGACCAGGGCCTGTACCTCGCCGAGTTCCCCGCGTGCGATCCGGCAGGCGAGTTCAGCCAAGTCCAGGCGTGCCAGACGCAAGAGGTCCCAGGGGAGCTGCGCACCGGCGAGCGAGAGTGCCAGGAGCCGGCGATTGTCGAAGTGGAGTTCGACCACCAGGTCACCTGGCTCCACCCGGGTCCCATCGGCCAGCACTGCCACCGGGCCCCGGTAGCGGACGATCCGGTAGCGGAAGAACCCGCCTGGCCGTACGGGACGCGGTCGCCATACAAGTTCCGTCAATCGCTCCCAGCCCAGCCAGACAGCGAGCACCCCGATCGCCCGGCCGCCGCCTGCGCGGCCGAGCCGGATCAGCCACCAGGGAAACGCTTTCAGTAGCGCCAGTGCCGACCGACGCCGAGTTCGGCGAGGAGCCAACGGAGGAACGTCGTGACCAGGCCCAGCCGGAGCGGGAGGCGGTGCAGCCGGCGCGGCGACGTCGCGATCCAGCTCGTCGTCAGGTGGCAAACCGGAACGCCCCTTCCCTGGAGTCGCTGGAGAAACTCTCGGTCTTCCGCGATTTCGAGCGACTCGTCGAACCCTCCGCTGCGTTCGAACCATTCACGGCTACAGTACAGCATCTGTGCCCGGATGCGGATGTAGGTCTTGCCGATCTCCATGAGCTCGAAGAACCAGCGGTCGAAAAAGTCGGTCGTCTCGGCGATGACCCGCACGCTCCCCGCTAGATAGCCGATATGCCGGTGCGCGATGATCTCCGCTGCCAGTGTCGGTGCCATCACCGAGTCGGCATCGAGGAAGAGCAGCACGTCGCCTCTCGCTGCTGCCGCTCCGCGATTCTTCGCTCGGCTACGACCGGGCCGTGGCTCGCGGATCAGCACGATCCGGAGCGGTGTCACGTTCACGGCCAGCGACTCGACGACCGCCGCGGTGCGGTCGGTCGATGCGTTGTCGACGACGATCGCTTCCAGCCGCTCGAGCGGCCAGGCTTGTCGGGCGACCGACCGGAGCGCGCGGCCGATGTACGCTTCCTCGTTCCGTGCCGGGATCACCACCGAGAGGTCGATCCGGTCGTCCACGCCGTGCCTCGTCGCAGTACGGCCAGTCCCGCCCGATGCCGGCCAACGCGAGCAGCCAGTGCAGCGTCGTCACCAAAAAGCCGATCCGGAGCGGCCAGCGATGCAGTCGCCGGGTCGAGGTCAGCACGGCACTCTCGGTGACGAACGCGACCCGGTAACCAGCATCCCGGATCCGCCGTAGGAGGTCATAGTCCTCGGCGACACGGAGCCGCTCGTCGAAACCGCCCACTGCCCAGAAGACGTCACGGCGCACGGCACAGAGCTGCGTCGGGACGCGTACCCGCTCCTTGATCCAGGTCGCCAGGAAGAAGAAAGCACGGTCGAGCGGGTCGTTGGAATCGGCGACGACCCGGAGACTCATCGCCGCTGCCCCACGGTGGAGATGCGCGAGGACGCTCGCCACCATCGTCGGGGAAAGACGCGAGTCGGCATCCAGGAACAGGAGTACCCGACCGCGAGCCAGGCGGGCACCGCGGTTCCGGGCCCGGCTCACGCCCGGCCGCGGCTCGCGCACGACGCGCAGGCGGAGTTCCGGATGCTGCTGGGCGAAGCGACGGGCGACGGCAGCTGTCCCATCGCTCGAACCGTTATCGACCACGATGACCTCGAGCCGCTCGACCGGCCAGGCTTGCGCGAGCACCGAATCGAGTGCGCGGACGATCGTCGCTGCCTCGTTACGAGCCGGGATGACGATGCTCACCTCAGGGCGTTGCGATCGCTGCCGCATAGGTGACTGGTTTGCCTCCCCGTTCCAGTTCACGTGCCAGAGCATGCAACACCTGTCGGCAGACCGGTGAATCCGGCGCCCCCTGCGGGTGGAGAAAGACCGAGATGCGCTGGGCTCGTGCTCGCCAGGGAGCGAGCAGTCGGGCGCCGAGCTGGGCCAGTTGCTCGTGCAGCCAGGGAGTTCCCATGAAGCCCATCCAGGGGGTAACTAGCCGGCGCTGGTCGCGGACATCGACGAGGGAGAGCATCTCGACCAGGTAGGCAAAGCCGAGTTCCGCGAGCAAGCCCGGCAGTTCCGTCGTGTGGAGCCACCCTGGTGGACAGAACCCGACTGTCTCCAGGTCACAAGCGGACAAGATCTCGCGTCCGGCGAGCAAGCGAGCCCGCTGTTCCGGCCACTCCAGGCTCGCGAACTCGGCAACTTCCCGGGCGAAGAGCGCCGCCCGGGCCACGGTGAGCGGGTCGCCCCGCCAGCGGCCGGCCCGGGCGTGGGTGTAGCCGTGGAGCACGATCTCCGAGCCGTTGGCGACTTCTTCCTGCAGCAACGCGACCAGTTCCGGGCAGTTCCGGAGGTCGTGGTGCCCGTTGTGGTACGGGATCACCAGCAGGCTGCGTGGCCGGGCACCGATCGCGTCGAGTTCCCGCAGCAGCCAGCGGGTTTCCTCGATCCATGCCGGTGCGACGTCGTGCACCGAGACGAGCACCTGCCGCTTCATGCCCCTCCCCCTCATCCCGGCGCATATCATACGGCAGGCCGATTGCGCCGTGATTCGTGGTCGCCAGCGCCGTCGTTGCCCGCAAACAGGCGAGTAGCCGCCGACCAGAGCGAGACCGTTGCGGAAGATGAGCAGCCTGGCTGACCAGCAGCTGGCCATGCTTCGCCTAGCCGAGCGTCACGCGTCACCGTGCCTGATGATCCCATCGCCGGGGCTGCTCGAGCCCGGAACGCGGGGCCGGAGCGGGCTGTCCAGGCCGTCGCGACAGTGTCCGTCGCTCGGTCGGCTGGCGGGCACACGACGAGGGTATGGACGAAGCTGTGGTTGACCGGTCGCCGTCGCGATGGCTGCGGACCGGCTCGCGTTTCCCGAAAGGCATCGGACCAGCAGCGAGCGCACCAGTGGTGCGCTCGCTGCCTCGTTGAAGGTGACGCGAGCAGGGCACTGGCTTCACCGCTGCCTGGCGACGCGGCGCTTCACGCTGCGCGAACCGCCGTTACGTGCAAGGACCTTGCGTCGTCTGGGCTCGCCCGGTCAAGAGGTCGTTCCCCGCTGGTTGCGGAGGTCGATCGTCACGAGCGGGGCAGAAGTCGGCTGGGGACTCCCGAGTGGCCCCGGTTCGACAGTGATCGCCAGCGTGCCGAGCTGGCTCGGGTCGCCGATCAAGGCGATGCGGCTGGCTGAATCGGGCAGCGTTCCCATCGGGACCGGCGTTCCGGACGGGATCGCCCATACTTGATAGACCGTTCCCGGCGGCGGGTCGGGCAGACCACGCAGGTCGATCACGAGAACTCGGTCACTCGGGAAGTAACGGACGTGCGCGGTCACCGATCCGGACACGACTCGATACTCGTCTCGTTGAAGTTGATGCAGCAGCGTCACGTTCCAGACAGCGAGCGCGATGACAGCGACCACGGCCACTGTCGCGAGCCCCCAGCCGAGTACCGCACGCTGACGGAGCCAGGATCGCCATCGCTCGGCTCGTGACGGAACGGCTGGCTGGCTGGATGAGCGGACCGCTCTCTGCAGGCGACTCCGGAGCCTGCTGGGTGGTTCTCGCTCGGGAGCAGCGAGTGTGAGTGCGAGAGCTGCGATACGGTGCCGACTGAGTTCGGTCGCGCAGGTGGTGCACGTAGCGAGGTGGGAAGTGACGAGTGCGTGCTCCTCTGGGGTGAGGATACCGAGCGCATAGCCAGGCAAGAGCTCGCGGATCTGGTCATGGCTGGATTCGGTCGTTGTCTGCATCAGTGAGCTCCACTTCCCCGTTGCTCGAAGACACGCCCCAAACGCTCCAGCGCGAGACGGAGCCGGCTCTTGACTGTTCCCAGAGGGATGCCGAGGGACGTCGCGATTTCCTGATGCGTCAGTCCAGCGAAGTAGGCCAGTTCGATAATCTGGCGCTGTTCCGGCGGGAGGGACGCGAGCGCCTGCAGGACTGCCGACTGCTCGAGCCCGTCGAGTGCTTCCTCCATCGTCTCGCCTGAAGCGAGAGGCATAGTGACCGCGTCGAGGTGGAGAAGTTGCGGCTGGCCCCGTCGCCGGCGAAGCAGGTCGATCGCCCGGTTCCGCACTACGGTGAGCAACCAGGCGCGAACGGAGCCGCCACGTACTGTCAGGGTTCGTGCGTGTTGCCAGAGGGCGAGAAAGGCATCCTGGACGACCTCCTCCGCTGTCGTCGCATCCCCGAGGATCCGGTATGCCAAGCCGAACGCTTGTCGGCTGTATCGGTCATACAACTGGATGAGTGCCTCCTCATCGCCTTGCGCAACGGCCTGCAGGAGCGCGGCCTCGTCTCCGCTCGACATTGCTAGTTGTTCTCTTCCTCATGACGTCATGGGGTGGCTGCTGGATCACCACCGTGCGGACACGACCCAGTGTAGCAGGGC
>BEID01000178.1 GCA_002898975.1 bacterium HR27
GACACGGTACGTGGGAACGATGGCCCCGAAGAGTTCCATCGACCCGCGGAAGATTTCAGGGGGACGCAAGCGGAGGGGGTCTCCGCCCCAGATCCAGCGTGTCACGTCCTGGACGATATAGGCGATACCGAGCGTCAACGCGACTTGGAGCAATTCTTGCCGGTGAAGACGCTGGAGAAAGCCCCGCTCGATGAAGACACCGAGCAGCAGCGCTGCGAGTGCCCCGACCAGCAGCGCGAGAACGAAGCTGTCGGTGCGACGGGCGACCGACCAGGCCACGTAGCCGCCGATGAGGTACAAGGAGCCGGTCGCCAGGTTCACGAAGCGCATCAAGCCGAAGACGACCGACAGACCGACCGAGACGAGGAAGAGCAAGCTGGCATAGGAGAGCCCGATGACCAGGCTAGCAGTGTTGACCGGCACCGATCCTCCCTTTCCTGTCGATGCACCTGCTCTCCGGTTCGATGACGGTACCGTGACGCGGCGTTCGTGTCATAACGATACTTGTTCGCTGGCTTGAGTGCCAAATCGGGAACGCGCGTCGCGTCCGGAGGTGCCAGGACGCGACGCGCGTGAGCGATCAGAACGAGAGATCGTCGACGTTCTCGTGCTTGCCGATCACGACGTTCCCGAGGCTCCCATCCGGAAGGCGCTCAACACGCCGGAAGTAGACTGTCAGGATCACGTTCTGGGTCTCCGGATGGAACCGGAACGGCCCAGCTGGACCGACGAACTGCACGTCCTTTAGGGCCTTCAGGAACGCCTGCTTGTCCTCGACCCGGCCCTGCACTTTGGCGAGCGCCTCGGCTGCGACGCGACCGGCGAGGTAACCCTGGTAGGCGAACTGGTTGGGAATACGCCCGTACTTGGCTCGATAGGCGTCGACGAATGCCTTGTTCTCAGGCGAATCGATGTACGGCGAGTAATGCAAGGACGTCACGACGCCGAGTGCAGCGTCTCCTTGCTGGTCGAGATACGCCTCGTCGACGAGGTCGCCGACACCGATGAGCGGGAACTGGTCCTTGAGACCGAAGTCGTTATATTGCTGCACAAACCGCACAGCATCAGCCCCGGCGAAGAAGGCCCACACCGCATCCGCTTGCATCTGCTGGATGCGCTGGAGGAACGGCGCGAAGTCAGCTGTATCGAGGATTGGGTAGACCTCGCCAGCAATCTCGCCGCCTGCATTCTGGAAGGCCTTCTTGATCGCATCAGCCTTTTCGTGACCAGCAACGAAGTCGGACGCGGTGAAGATGAGCCGCTTGTAGCCGAGTTGCTCGACCGCGTACGGGCCGAGCGGCCACTCGTACTGACCGTTGGCGAACGAGACGCGGAAGATATACGGGCTGCGCCGTTGCGGGTCACGGGTGAGTGCCGCTGCACCAGCGTTGTCGATGATCGTCGGAACACCTGCCTCATGGAGGAAGTCTCGGCAGGCCAGCGCAACGCCGCTATGGTTGTACCCGATGATGAGGTGCACGCGGTCGCGTTCGACGAGCTGCTTCGTCTTGGTCAGCCCTTGCTCGGGGTTGGAGGCATCGTCCTCCTGCACGAACTCGACTTTCCGGCCCGCGACCGTGTTGTCGATGGAGTCGAAGTGCAAGCGAATGCCATTCGTGAGGTTCTCGGCTAGTGCCGCGAAGACGCCAGTATACCCATGAATGAGGCCGATACGGATGGGCTCGGCTGCAGCAGCTGGCGAGCTGATGATCGTCGGCGTGGCCGCTGCCGCCGGTGTCGACGCACTCGCTGGCGTCGGTGTCGCTTGAGCCGGTGTCGGTGTGGGCGGTGCGCTCGTCGGGGTGGGCGTGGCACCACCGCCGCAGGCCGCCAGCAGACCACTCAACGCCGCACCGCCGAGCGCAGCCAAGAACGTTCGCCGATGCAGCCGGATCCCCGCCAGCTGGATACGATCGACTCGACCCATCGTTCTCCTCCTCACCTCATGAGCGACTCACCCGACCCTCGATGGACTGGAAACCCGGGGTCAGGCGGAATTGCCCGCCTGACCCCGAGCAAGGGTCACACGCCGACGGTGACCTTCTCCGGCGTGCCGTAGGTGTAGAACGACTCCGGCATCGTCGGGGCACCGAGCCAGACCGTGCTCGCGTAGAGGTCGGCCTCGTGCGAGACGTCCCAGACGATCGTCTGCCAGTTCGGGTCGAAGATGAGATATCCGGCGTCGCCCCACAGTTCGACGCGGTTCCCGCCCGGCTCGAAGACGTAGAGGAACATCGCCTGCGTGGTGCCGTGCTTACCAGGACCCGCCTCGATCTTGATGCCCCAATCCCGGCAGGCATCGGCGACGTCATAGCAGTGCTGCGGGTAGCCGTACCAGAAGGCGATGTGGTGGAGACGGTTCCCCTGGCCGGTACCGTCCCGCATGGTCGCGATCTCGTGCACCAGCGGGCTGACCGACAGCCAAGAACCGACCTTTTTACCCTTCTCGTCGATCTTGGTCTCGCGCAGCTTGAAGCCGAGGTACTCCCGCAGGAACGCCTCGTGGGTCTCCACGTCGCTCACGAAACAGTTGATGTGATCGAGGCGGCGAACCGGCACGCCATCGAGCGGCCGTCGCTGCGGGCGGTTCTTGAGCGGGCTCTTCTGGTCTTCCGGCGCCTGGTAGTACTCGAGCTCCCAGATCAGCTCCATCCGGTGACCGTCGGGCATCCGGAACCGGAAGGCACGCCCGCCGCCATATTCACTCTCCTGCCAGCCGAGCCCGTAGCCGGCGGCCTCGAGCTTGGCAGCTGCTTCATCGAGGAGTTCCGGCGCCGAGACCCGCCAGGCCGCGTGCCCGAGCCCCGGTTGCGGCGCCTCGGTCAGCTTGAGCGTCCAGAGGTACCAGTCCTCGTATCCGCGCAGGTAGACCGACTGGCCCTCGCGGTGGACGACGCTCATGCCGAGAATCTTGGTGAAGAACCAGAGACTTTCCTCCGGTTTCGGCGTATACAGCTCGACGTGCGCGAGCTGCGCGACGACGGGCACGCGCGTGTCAGCCATGACTCCACCTCCCTACGGTAGAGACGGAACCCCCACACCTCACCGGTCGCAACCGTTCGGTTCCCACACCCAGGTCGAATCGCGCCAACCCTCGAGGTGATACTGGCTCAAGCACTCGTCGACGAGCGCCTTCCATTGCTGGAGGAAGCCTCGTCGCTCGGCCCACTGCAAGGGGTCGAGGAACTTCTGCTCGTGGTTCCCTGCGTAGTTCAGCTCGTAGAGCCCATGCCGACCACCGAACTCCGAGTACACGGCATCCCAGACCAGCTTGTAAAGCTTGCTCCGCTCCTCGGCGGTCATCCCGGTCCCCCGGAGGTAGCGGTCCAGGAGCGGTCGCACCTCGGGGTTGAGGAAGTCGCGGTAGCTCGACACGTTGATGATCGGGGCGCCACCCAGGATCCGCTCGTAGATCTGGCGAATGCGGTCCCAGGCGAAGTTGGTGTAGACGCGGGCGGCGGCGGCGTACTCCAGGCGCGGCACCACCGAGCCGCCGAGACTCGGCTCCGGATCGTGCACCATGGCGGTCACGATCGCCCACAAGAGGTGCCGGAGCGCGACCAGTTCACCGACCAGCACCTGATTGCCGCGGAAGTCGGCCGTCCCATTGCACTCCAGCCCCTTCTGGAGGAGCCCGATCATGAACTCCAACTTGATCATGAAGCGGATCGTCGTCTGCAGGTTGAAGCGGTTGAAGAAGCCGGAGTCGGCATAGAACCGCTTGCACTTGGCGACGTCGCGGTAGATGAGGACGTCCTCCCAGGGGATGAACGCCTCGTCGAGCACCAGGAAGGCGTCGTTCTCGTCGAAGCGGCTGGAGAGGGGGTTATCGAACGGGCTCTCGGCGTTCAGTTCGTAGGAGGCACGGGAGATGAGATACTGGCGCGGGTTGTCCATGCGAACGAAGAAGACGAGCGCCACGTCCTCGTCGCGCCCCTCCTGCAGCCGGGCAGCACTCCCGCTGTTGACCCCGACGAACGTGCCGTGGGTCAGCGCCGAGGCGGTCGCCACCTGCTTGGCACCGCTGACGATGATGCCGCCGTCGGTTTCCTTGACCACGTGGATGTAGACGTCCCGCACCTCGCTCGGCGGCCGGTTACGGTCGATCGGGGGATCGACGATGACGTGGTTCATGAACAGGACGCGCGACGCGTACTCGCGGTACCAGCGGCGGGCGGTCTCGCCGAACGGCGCGTAATAGTCCGGATCCGCGCCGAGCGTGGCCATGAAGGCGGCCTTGTACTCCGGCGTACGTCCCATCCAGCCGAAGCTCATCCGCTGCCAGACCGCGATCGCCTCGGCTGCCTCCTGGAGGTCCTGCGGCGAGTAGGCAGGCGCGAAGAACTTGTGCGTCAGAATCCCGTGGCGATCGACCTTGGTCAGGGTGTCGCGCGTCTCCGGTGCGTGGAGTGCGTCGTAGAGCCGAGCGACCGAGCGTGCAGCATTGCGGAACGCCGGGTGCGTGGTAACATCCTTGACCCACTCCCCGCGGAAGAACACCTTTCGGCCGTCGCGCAGGCTCTCCAGATACTCCTCACCCGTCATCGGGCGAGCCGGTGACTGGACCGTCTGGGTCATCGGTCATCTCCTCGCGATCTGTCCCGACTCCTCGAGCTCAGTACATCTCTCTGCCGCCACCGTAGCGCTCCGACGCGTCGTTGTCAATCGTGGTGTTCAGGTATACTGAACCTGCTGCGCCTGCTC
>BEID01000179.1 GCA_002898975.1 bacterium HR27
CTGGTTCCGCCTAGCGGGATCGATCCCGAAGAGCTGGTGACCCGCCTGGAAACCCGGTACGGTATTGCGATCAACGGTGGGCAAGGAAGACTGAAGGGGCAGATCATCCGCGTCGGGCATATGGGCTGGGTCGACCGCGTCGACCTGGAGAATGTGTACGCAGTGCTGCGCCGTGAACTCGAGGAGATGCGCGGTGAGCAGTCAGCGTGAGGGTGCTGTACCCGGTGGTGCGAGGGAAGCGCAGGAGACCCTTGGGTGGCACCGATGGGTACATTCCGGCGTTCCGGTGCTTGTCTCGGTGGCAAGGGCTCGTTATACTAACGACGGTGTCTCGCTAACCGTCGGCTCGAGCGAGTCGAATCTGGTTGGCAAAACTACGACACTTGAGGAAAGGTACATGGTGGGGCAGCAGATCGACGAGAAGCACTACGGTCAAGGGATCGGGAGCGTCCCGGTCATGGATGATGCGGAATTGTTTCGGCAGTTGCTGGACGACCCGAGCCACGATTACCGACTGTTCCGGTACGGTGACGTGGTCGAGGGCGAGGTCATGTATGTCGGCCGGGACGAGATCCTGGTCGACATTGGTGGCAAGTCCGAAGGGGTCGTTCCGAGTCGGGAGTTCCAAACATTGACGCCGGAGGAGTTGGGGCGGCTCCGCCCGGGCGACCGGATCCTGGTCTTCGTGTTGCAACCGGAAGATCAAGCAGGCCAGGCTGTGCTCTCGATCGATCGAGCGCGCCAAGAAAAGACCTGGCGGCGGCTCCAGGAAATCTTCGAGGCTGGCGGGATCATCGAGGCTGAGGTCGTCAACTACAACAAGGGTGGTCTCTTGGTTAACCTCGATGGGATCCGTGGCTTCGTTCCGGCCTCGCAAGTTGTGGCGATCCGGGGCGGTGACGAGGTGACCAAGCAGGCCGATATGGCCCGGATGATCGGCCAGCGTCTCAAGCTCAAGATCATCGAAATCAACCGGCATCGCAACCGTCTAATCCTCTCCGAGCGGCAGGCGGTCCAGGAGCAGCGCGATGCGATGAAGGCGCAACTGATCGAAACGCTGCGCGAAGGCGAGACGCGCCGGGGTCGTGTCACCAGCATCGCGGATTTCGGCGCCTTCGTCGATATCGGTGGTGCTGATGGGCTTGTCCACCTCTCGGAAATTTCTTGGACGCGCGTGAAGCATCCGAGCGAGGTGCTCCGCGTCGGTGACGAGGTCGATGTCATGGTCCTGTCGGTCAACCCCGAGCAGCGCAAGATCGCGCTCTCGATCCGGCGGACACAGCCCGAGCCGTGGATGCAGGTCGCCAGTCAATTCCAAGTCGGTCAGGTCGTCCGTGGGACGATCACGCAGCTGGCTGGGTTCGGGGCTTTTGCCCGGATCGAGGAAGGCGTGGAGGGATTGATCCACGTCTCCGAGCTCGCTGGCTGGCGCGTGGAGCACCCGAATGAGGTGCTACAGGAGGGTGACGAGGTCATCGTCAAGGTGATCCGTATCGACCCAGCCAGGCGTCGCATCGGGCTCAGCTTGAGGCGTGCGCTCGAGGTGCCTGATGAGGAGCTCGAGGCGCTTTTGGGGCCCGAGGCGGTTGCCATCAAGCAACGTTTGATCGAGCGCGGTATCACGCCGTACGCTGGCGAGGGTGAAGAGGTTAGCGAGGCGGAGTACGATTCCGAGCCGGAAGGCGACGAGCCGACGGCCGAAGATGGTGGGGACACCTGATCCCTGCCAGCCCCGCACGTGAAACAAGACGCGAGCGAGTTCCGATCCGGATAGCGAGACGATGCTCGGGGCCCCCAGGGAAGAGGCTGGGGGCTCCGGTTTCCTCCGGTTCGTCGCGGGTTTGGCCGAAGTTGCCCGCGACGAGTACACTTTATCGGTGCCGGAGGCGAGGTGCAGGACATCAATCGACCGGATGGTACTCGCCACGACATTTCTCGAACCCTGAGCGTTGGAACGGGCGCATGCCCGGGAGTGTGTGCTATGGCGGACAAGTTCGAAAAGTTCACGGAGCGAGCGAAGAAGGTTCTGGCGCTGGCGCAGGAGGAAGCGCGGCGCTTCAACCACAACTACATCGGCACGGAACACCTGCTCCTCGGCCTCGTGCGCGAGGGGGAGGGGGTGGCTGCGCGCGTGCTACAGAGCATGGGCGTGCAGCTGCCGAAGGTGCGGAGCGCGGTGGAGTTCATCATCGGCCGGGGCGAGAGTACGGTTGTCGGTGAGATCGGACTGACGCCCCGGGCGCGCAAGGTGATCGAGTACGCTGTGGATGAAGCGCGGCGGCTCGGCCACCACTACATCGGCACCGAGCACTTGCTGCTCGGACTCGTCCGCGAGGGCGAGGGGATCGCCGCAGGTGTGCTGGAGAGCCTCGGCGTGAACTTGGAGAAGGTGCGGCAGCAGGTGCTCCAGGTACTGGCGCAGGGGACGGCGTACCAGCAGCGCGCACAGCAGACGAAGACGCCGTATCTGGATGCACTCGGCTTCGATCTGACTGAGGCGGCACGGCTCGGCAAGCTCGACCCGGTGATCGGCCGGCAGACCGAGATCGAGCGTGTCATGCAGATCCTGTCGCGCCGGACGAAGAACAACCCGGCCCTGATCGGTGAGCCGGGCGTCGGGAAGACGGCGATCGTTGAAGGATTGGCTCAGCGTATCGTCGCTGGCGACGTGCCGGAGCCGCTGCAGGGGAAGCGCCTCGTCGCACTCGACATCGGTGCGCTGGTGGCTGGAACGAAGTATCGCGGTGAATTCGAGGAGCGCCTGAAGAAGATCGTGGCCGAGGTGAAGGAGTCCGGCACGATCCTGTTCATCGACGAGCTGCATACGCTCGTCGGTGCAGGGGCGGCCGAGGGTGCTGTCGACGCCGCGAATATCCTCAAGCCAGCGCTGTCGCGCGGCGAGGTGCAGACGATCGGTGCGACGACGCTCGACGAGTACCGGAAGTACATCGAGCGGGACGCCGCACTCGAACGGCGCTTCCAGCCGGTGATCGTGAACGAGCCGACCGTCGAGGAAACGATTGAAATCTTGAAGGGTATTCGGGAACGGTACGAGGAGCACCATAAGCTCAAGATTTCGGACGGTGCGCTGCACGCGGCAGCGGTACTGGCAGCGCGGTACGTGACTGACCGGTATCTGCCCGACAAGGCGATCGATCTCGTGGATGAGGCCGCGTCGCGTGTCCGGATGTACCGCTCGGCTTCGCCGCCCTCGCTCAAGGAAGCACGCCGCGGTCTGGAATCGCTGCGCCGCGAGCTGGATGCGGCGGTGGCGAGCCAGGAGTTCGAGCTCGCGGCGGAGCTGCGCGAGCGCGAGCGGCAATTGCTCCAGCGCATTCAGTAGCTGGAGCAGCACTGGCGCGAAGAGCAGGGGCAGGAGGAGCCGGTCGTCACCGAGGAGGACATCGCTCAGGTCGTCTCGATGTGGACCGGTATTCCGCTGACGCGCCTGCACACGGAAGAGAGCGAGCGCCTGCTGCACATGGAAGAGGCGCTGCACGAGCGGGTCATCGGCCAGGACGAGGCGATCAGCACGCTGGCTCGTGCCGTGCGGCGGGCCCGGGCTGGACTCAAGGATCCGCGCCGGCCGATCGGAACGTTCATCTTCCTCGGGCCGACCGGTGTCGGCAAGACGCTCCTGGCGCGCGCGCTCGCCGAGTTCATGTTCGGTAGCGAGGACGCGCTCATCAAGATCGACATGAGCGAGTTCATGGAGCGGCACACGGTGTCCCGGCTCGTCGGGGCGCCGCCGGGGTACATCGGCTACGAGGAGGGTGGCCAGCTCACCGAGGCTGTGCGGCGGAAGCCGTACTCGGTGATCCTGCTCGACGAGATCGAGAAGGCGCATCCGGAGGCGTTCAATATCCTCCTGCAAATCATGGAGGACGGAAACCTCACGGATGCGAAGGGGCGCCGCGTCGACTTCCGGAACACGATCCTGATCATGACGTCGAACATCGGCGCGGAACTGATCCAGCGCGAGGGCAGCCTCGGCTTCGCTGTCGCCGAGGATCCGAACAAGAAGATCCAGGTCGATTATCAGACCATGAAGGACAAGCTGCTCTCGCAGCTGAAGCAGACGTTCCGGCCGGAGTTCTTGAACCGTATCGATGCGGTGATTGTGTTCCACCCGCTGACACCGGAGCACGTGCGGCAAATCGTCGATCTCGAGCTGAAGCGCATCCGCAAGCAACTGGCGGAGCAGCAGATCAGCCTCGAGGTCACCGATGCCGCCAAGGATCTGCTGGCCAAGCGTGGGTACGACCGGCAGTTCGGTGCGCGGCCGCTGCGGCGCATCATCCAGAACCTGATCGAGGATCCGCTGGCCGAAGCGATCCTCGCTGGCCGGTTCAAGCCAGGCAGCACAGTCGTCGTCGATGTGCGCGATGATCTACTGACGATCGAACCGGCGGAGGCGCTGAGCACGGTCTCCTGACCTCGACAAGGGTGCACCGTGGGACACCGGGTCTCCCCGGTGTCCCACGGTGTTTTTCGCTATACTGGAAGTCGAACCTGTGTTCGCGTTCTCGAATCGGGGGAAGTGTGCCGCGCGGAAAGTCGCGACGTAAGACCGTCTGGGTATGCCGTGAGTGCGGTCACGAAAGTCCTGGTTACTTCGGCCGTTGTCCCTCATGCGATGCCTGGGGGACGATGGTCGAGCAGGTCGAAGAGGAGCCGACTGCGCCGAGTCGTTTCGGGGAG
>BEID01000180.1 GCA_002898975.1 bacterium HR27
CGATCGCGGCGAGCAACTGCTCCGGCGAACGGCCGGGGCCAACGATCGCCAGCGACCCGAGCAAAGCTGCTCGGCTCTGCGCGCTCTCGCTGGCAGCCGCGAATTGCACGGCGGGCTGCCGTTTCGCGCGCGCCAGTTCCTCGGCATCCACGGCATCCTCGCGCAACCGGGCAATCTCCTGGTCGACGATCCGCTCGACCATCTCTGGTTCAGCCAGTGGTGTCAGGGTCGCCGAAACCGTGAACAGGAACGGATCGAGCGTGAGCGACATGCTGGAGGCTGCCGCTGTGCAGAGGCCGGAAGCGACGAGCGCGCGGTACAGCCGGGAACTCCTGCCCATGCCACCGCCACCGAGTGCGACCGGCTTCCCGCCGGACAGGACGGCGTCCAGCACGACGAGCGCGGGCACGTCGGGATGGGTCGCCTCGGGTACCCGCCAAGCCATCAGGAGCTGCGGAGTCGGTGCCGGTCGCCGCACCGTCACCCGTCGCTCGGCCCACTGTTCCGGCTCGCGGACGCGGAGCAGCGGGGGCGGGTCGCTACTCGGGAGTCCAGCGAAGCGTTGCTCGACCGCAGTGAGCGCCTCGTCGGGATCGATGTCGCCGACGATGACGAGTACCGCGTTGGCGGGCTGATAGTAGGTGCGGTAGTGGCGGTAGAGGTCGTCGCGCGTGATCTGCAGGAGGTCCTCGCGATACCCGATCACCGGATGCCCGTAGGGATGCGCCCGGAATGCTGCGGCGAGTACCTCTTCCCGCAGATACGTACCCGGCTGGTTCTCGCTCCCGGCTCGCTCGGAGAGGATAACCGTACGCTCACGCTCGACCTCGGCGGGATCGAAGCTCGCGGCAACCATTCGATCCGCCTCGATGTCGAGCGCCAGCTGCCAGCCCGGTGTCGGCAATGTCTCGAAGTACGCTGTGTAGTCCAGCCAGGTGAAGCCGTTGAGCGTCCCGCCCCAGCGATTCACCTGGCGGAAGATCGAGCCAGGCGGAAAACGCGGCGTTCCCTTGAAAAGCATGTGCTCGACCCAGTGGGAAATGCCGGTCAGCCCCGGCAGCTCGTTCCGGCTTCCCACCCGGTACCAGATCCAGCACGAGACCACAGGCACATGCCGAAGGGGCTGGACGAGGACGGTCAACCCGTTCGCGAGGCGCGCCTCGAGCGTCCGGTTTCCGTCGGACATCGTCGTTCCCGTTCACGAAGCGATCCGGCCGCTCAGGCCTCGGCCCGGATCAGACGACGCAGGACGTACGGCAGGATACCACCGTGCCGGTAGTACTCGATCTCCATCTCGGTATCCAGCCGCGCGATCGCCTGGAACTCGATCGTTTGTCCGTTCTCCCGTTCGGCACGAACCGTGAGGAGTTCGCGCGGTTCCAGGCCGTCGGCGATACCGGTTATCGTGAACCGCTCGCTGCCATCCAACCCGAGCGCTTCCGCGTTCTGGCCCGGGAGGAACTGCAGCGGTAAAACGCCCATCCCGACGAGATTGCTGCGGTGAATCCGCTCGAAGCTTTCGGCCAGAACGGCCCGGACACCGAGGAGCATCGGCCCTTTGGCTGCCCAGTCGCGTGAGCTTCCGCTGCCGTACTCCTTGCCCGCGATGACGATGAGTGGCGTGCCCGCCATCTGGTAGCGCATCGAAGCTTCGTAGATCGTCACCAGCTCCCCGCTCGGGAAATGGATCGTCCAGCCACCCTCGCGTCCCTGCGCGAGCCGGTTCCGCAGCCGGATGTTCGCGAAGGTGCCACGCACCATCACCTCGTGGTTACCGCGCCGCGCCCCGTAACTGTTGAAGTCCTTGGGCTGCACGCCGCGCTCGATCAGGTACTGTCCGGCCGGACTGTTCACCGGGATCGACCCGGCTGGCGAGATGTGATCGGTGGTCACCGAATCGCCCAACCAGGCCAGAACACGCGCCCGCTCGATATCCCGCAATGGCGGCGGCTCGATCGTGAGATCCTTGAAGAACGGCGGCTCCTGAATGTAGGTCGAGTTCGGATCCCACTGGTAGAGATCGCCGGTCGGCACGGGAAGCGACCGCCACCGCTCGTCGCCGGTAAAGACTTCCCGGTACCGCTCGATGAACAACTCTGGCCCGATCGCCTTCTCCATCGCTTCGCGGATCTCTTCCGGTGTCGGCCACACGTCGCGCAGGTAGACCGGCTCGCCGTTCGGGTCGTAGCCGAGCGGCTCGGTCGTGAGGTCGATATCGACTCGACCAGCGATGGCGAAGGCCACCACCAGCGGCGGCGAGGCCAAATAGGCTGCCCGCACCTGCGGATGGATGCGCCCCTCGAAGTTGCGGTTCCCGCTCAGCACCGCCGCGACCACCAGCTCATGCTCCTGTACTGCCTTGGCGATCGGCTCCGGCAACGGCCCGCTGTTCCCAATGCAGGTGGTGCAGCCATAGCCCACGAGATGGAAGCGCAGCGCCTCCAGGTACGGCATCAGCCCCGCTCGCTCCAGGTACGCCGTCACGACTCCCGACCCGGGCGCGAGACTCGTCTTCACCGCCGGGTTGGTATCGAGCCCACGCTCGACAGCCTTCTTGGCCAGGATGCCCGCTCCGAGCATCACCTCGGGATTCGAGGTGTTGGTGCAGCTCGTGATCGCCGCGATCACCACTGAACCGTGCGTCAGCTCGACATGGCGCCCGTCGAGATGGACGTCGACCACCTTGCGTCGCTGTCCCACCGGTACCACCGGCTCGCTCGGCTCCTGCGCCTCGTTGACCGACCCGCCTTCCCAATCGAACCGTTCCTGGTCGGTCTGCGACTGCGGTGCGAACTGTTCCGGGAAGGCAGCGCGCAAGCTCGCCGGCAGCTCGGAAAGGCGCACGCGATCCTGCGGGCGGCGTGGCCCGGCCAGGCTCGGTTCCAGCGTCGCGAGGTCCAGTTCCACCACCTGGTCGAAGACCGGTTCGGGATCCTCTGGAGACCGGAACAGCCCTTGCTCCTTGGCGTAGGCCTCGACGAGCTTCACGTGTCCTTCGCTCCGTCCTGTCAGCCGGAGATAACCGAGCGTTTCGTCGTCGATCGGGAACATGACAGCCGTCGCTCCCATCTCCGGCGCCATGTTGGAGATCGTGGCGCGATCCGGCAGACTGAGATGCTTGAGGCCGGGGCCGAAGACCTCGACGAACTTCCCCACCACGCCGACCTGCCGCAGGAGCTGCGTGATCGTCAGCACCAGGTCGGTCGCCGTCACACCACCCGGCGGCTCGCCGATGAGGCGCAACCCGACGACCTCTGGCAGCAGGAGATAAATCGGTTGGCCAAGCAGCACCGCCTCGGCCTCGATGCCGCCCACGCCCCAACCGAGTACGCCGAGCGCGTTGACCATCGTGGTGTGCGAGTCCGTCCCGACCAGCGTATCGGGGAAAGCAACCGCCTCGCCATCGCTCTGCCGGACGGTGACGACCGATGCCAGGTACTCGATGTTGACCTGGTGCACGATCCCCGTTCCCGGCGGCACCACGCGGAAGTTACGGAACGCCTGCTGCGCCCAGCGCAAGAGCGCGTACCGCTCGCGGTTCCGCTCGTATTCCTTCTCGACGTTGCGCTGGAACGCTACCGTCGTCCCGAACACATCGACCTGCACCGAGTGGTCGATGACGAGATCGACCGGCACCAGCGGGTTGATCCGTGCCGGATCGCCCCCGAGTCGCGCCACCGCCGTCCGCATCGCCGCCAGGTCGACCACCGCAGGTACGCCGGTGAAGTCCTGGAGCAAGACGCGCGCTGGCAGGAAGGGGAACTCACGTCCTGGCTTCTCGCCTGGTCGCCAGCTCGCCACGAGCTGCACGTCGTCCGCGCTGAAGGCTTCCGAGCCCACCAGACGCAAGACGTTCTCCAGCAACACCTTGACGGTGTACGGCAACCGCTCGAGCTCGACTGCCAGCTGGTCAGCGATCCGCTCCAGCCGGAAGTAACTCACCCGTCCTTCCGGCGTCTCCAGTACCGCTCGTGCTCCGAACAGATCGTTCCCACGCATCCTCCGGACTCCCTCTCCCGCACGCGAGACCGCGGGCCGCTCGTGACGCCTTCTCCTTCAACTGTACTGCGGCGGCTCGAGTCGAGTCAGCTGCAGCGTCCGCCGGAGCCGTCGAGCACCGACCGACTCCGGACGAACGTCCAGGTTTTCCTGACAGACACGGCTTCTCCGCTGCGTTACACTACCGTTCGCAGCGCGATCGTGGATCGGCTCGCTGCCGAACCGAAAGAAGGCGCTGCAACGTGTGGCCGACTCGGCTTCCTCTCGAGTCGGTATTCGAATACCCTCTCTGCACCTCCAGTTTCCCCCTCTCTACCCCTCTCTTCGGGGCGGTGCCCAGAGACCGCCCCGCCCTCGTTTGTCTCCACCAGTGTGCCCCCGTAGCAGGGCAGCAAGCGACCACGCGCGCAACCGGGCGGGTACGCTCACGGCAGTGCTCCGAAGTGGATGACCGGGATCAGGAGGTGCGGCGATACGCCTCAGGATCAGCCTCGAACAGACGTCGGCAGGCCGGGCAGCAGAAAAAGTAGCGTTGCCCCTCATACTCGACGACGTGACGCGCCGTCTGCGGATCGACCACCATACCGCACACCGGGTCGATCGCTTCCCGGGGAGCAGCCATCTCGCCGATGGCCCCTTCCGGTCGCCAGGCACTCCACCACTCCTGCTTCCGGGCGATCAGCTCCGCCAGGATG
>BEID01000181.1 GCA_002898975.1 bacterium HR27
CCATGCCGTCTTTGTCAAGGTTGACCATGACGCTTCGGTCTGGTGACGCGTCGATACACCGTGGGGTGGGCCAGCAGCGTCACCCTGGCTGCTCCCACGCGAGCCTGCACCGAGCGCCGCACTGGTGCGGAGCGATCGGGGTCGCTTCGGTACGTGCCGAGCACGCAGGAAGTGTCGATGCACTTCACTCGACCCTCGACACCGGATACGCAGCTCCGAGGTATTCGCCACGTCGCGGCCGCATCACATCTGGTCGCAGTGCGCGAGGTGAGGCGCCGAAACATTCAGCGCGCGGCGAATCTCTCGCTTGCGGTGAGCTCGTGTCGAGCGGCCTTTCCCGGCGAGTACGAGTGCGGTAGTCCGATGCCCGGCTCGCTCGTTCCGCCGGTCCGTAAGAGCCTGGCCCGAGGCGTGGTCGCTGAGCAGAGCGGACATAGTAGGGGAGGCGGCGTGCTGCCTCCCCGAGGAACGCGCTCGACAGAAGTTGTTCTATCGCCGTGCCACCTTGACTGGGGGCGTGCCGTGGGTATGGAACGTCGCCACCGTCGCGAGGCCCCAGGCCTGACCGCGCTTGCGTTCCTCCTCGGTCCAGACGATCGGTTTCCAATCCGGTGCGACGACGAGACGAGCGCCAGGGCAGCCGATTTCGATCCGGTGCCCGCCCGGTTCGATCACGTACAGGAACACCGTCTGCTGCACCGCATGCTTGTGCGGGCCGTACTCGATCTTGTACCCGAACTCGATGGCGATATCGGCGGCCCGCAGCACTTCCTCGCGCGTATCGACCGCGTAGCACACGTGATGGAAGCGGCCACGCGCACCGGTTCCATCCTCGGTGACCGCGATCTCGTAGCCCTTGTTGTTCGACGTAACCCAGGCACCCTTTTCCGAGCCGTCATCGAAGATGATGCACTCGGTCAGCTTGAGGCCAAGGTATTGCTGGAGGAAGATCCGTGTCGAGCGAACGTCGGCGGCGAAAATATTGATATGATCGAGGCGTCGGACGTTGCAGCCGCGAGCCGGGAAGCGTGACGCCTGATTCTTGAGCGCTGGCTTCGTCTCCGGTGTCGGCTGATACCATTCGACTTCCCAGACGAGCTCACCGACGTGGCCGTCCGGAGTGCGGAATCGATAGGCTGGACCATGGCCGGCGTCGCCATCGATCCAACCCAGTCCGAGGCCGGACTGCTCGAGCAACGCGACACGGCGCTGGAGTGCCTCGGGAGTGCTCACCCGGTAGGCGAAGTGCTCCATCGCGGGGACCGGACCGGCTGTGAGCTTGAGGGTGTGGTGGGCATAATCGTCCCACCCGCGGAGATAGACCGAGTTCCCCCGCTGCTCGGTCACGTACATTCCCATGTACTCGACGAAGAACCGAACACTTTCCTCGAGCACCGGGGTCGTGAGCTCGAGGTGCGCGAGGTGCGCCATGTCGAAGCTCGGTTCACCGATGTAGAGCGTCACGTCGTTCATGGCTAACCTCCGCTGCGTCACTGACCGACACCGACCGAACCCCCAACCTCACCGTTGCCGCTCGACAATCTGGCGCAGACCATGGATATCGAAACTCAGTTCCCCGGCCTGCAAGCGCTCACGCATGCGGGCTTCCCGCTCGGCGCGGGCACGGGCTGCTTCGAGGACCGCTTCGGCTCGGTCGCGGGCGACCACGACGGCCCCATCGTCATCGAGTACCACGATGTCACCGGGGGCTACCCGTGCACCGCCGACAGTCACTGGGACCTCGAGTTGGCCGATCTTGTCTTTCGTTGCACCCCGTACCCGAATGAAGCGTGTCCACACCGGCAGATCCATTGCTCGCAACTCGTCGACATCGCGGACAGCTGCGTCGACGAGGAGTGCTGCGGCGCCTCGCACCTTGGCTTGGATCGCGAGGAGCTCGCCCACCAGAGCGACGGGCTCAGGCTCCGGCATCGTGAGGACCAGCACGGCACCGGGATAGACGCGCTCCATGACTGCGTGCACCATGAGATTGTCCCCCTGTCCACAGAGGACGGTCAACGCTGGTCCGGCGACACGACGACCGGGCAGCAAGGGGATAAGCGGAATGTCGATCAGACCCTCGCGACCCGATGCCTCGTAGACGGTGGCCACGCCGAGTTCTGCGAATGCGCGGGAGAGTTCGAGCGCGGTTGTATCGGGAGCAGCTACCTGGCGCACTTCTGTCATCGGTGCGTCCTCCTTTTCGATCAGCCGTGGCCGGGGAGAGCGCGAGCCACCAGCGGGGTGACACGCTGGAACGCTTCGGCGTAGCGGATGTCTTTGATCCCGGATATACGGCGAGCGTGATTGGCCCGACGCTCGCCGAGCTCGGCGTAATAGCGCTGTAGGTACTGCTGCGAGGCCATGACCTGCATGGCAGCCAGCTTCTTTTCCCACACCGGAGTGATGTCGACGAACACGTTCGGGACGAACCCGCACAGCTCCGGTTGGTGCGGTTCGAAATAGTAGAGGGGTGGCGGCTCCACGGTCTCGAAGGCGCTGGCCACTCCGGCACCCGAGGAGAGCAGGCGTGCCTGCTGCACTGCCTGATTCGCCACCGGGTGGTCGGGATTGAACGGGTCGATCGGTGTGTGGGTGATGATCGCTTCGGGCCGGAAGTCGCGGATCAACTGGGCCAGACGCTCGGTGGCCTCGCGGTCGACTTCTAGCGGGTAGTCGCCCAAATCGAAGCACACGAAGCGTGCTCCCAGCACTTCGGCGGCTCGTTCGGCCTGCTCGTGCCGGATCGCTTTCACACGTTCCACCGTTTGCCCGGGTTCCTTCCAGAGTTCTCCGGATTCCCCGCGTTCGCCGTAGGAGAGCGCCAGCACGATAGCCTCACCGCCGTTCGCTGTGACGAGTGCGATGGCGCCGGCTGCGCGCCATACGAAGTCCGCCGCATGCGCACCGACGACCAGGATGCGCTGCACTCCGGTCATTCGTCCCTCCCTGTCGCGAGTCGTACGGTGTTTCGCACTGCCATCGTCCGAATTTCGTCCTCGCTGAACCCTGCCTGGAGGAGACGATCGGCGAAGAGCGCGAGGCCGTCTTCGACCGGCGGGTTGTCGGGTTGGCCGAGATCGGTACTGAGCACGACCCGCTCCGGTCCGACCGCCCGGATGTGTGCGAACGCCGTCTCCCAAGCCACCTTGCCACTATAAAGGGGTGTGAAGCAGTGCTCCATGTACGCGCCCATATCGGCCAGAGCGACCTGGTCTTCCACAGGAAGCGCTTGGGAGGGGAAATCGGGGTGCGTCACGACGATGAATCGGACCCCCTCCTCGCGCGCCGCGCGGACGACCGCGAAAATCTCGTCTCTCCCGAGATGGCCTGTTGCGAGGACGAGATTAT
Organism: bacterium HR27; assembly: GCA_002898975.1. Taxonomy (GTDB): domain Bacteria; phylum Chloroflexota; class Chloroflexia; order Thermomicrobiales; family Thermomicrobiaceae; genus Thermomicrobium. Next base: position 3,352 of record BEID01000181.1, read on the forward strand.
GCCGGGCGATGATGCGGAGGACGGCTCGGAGCTCGGGCACGACCTGACCGTCCGAACTCACGACCTCCACAGGCGGAACGTCGAAACCAGCCTCGCGCATTTCGCGTTGCAGGCGTGCCCAGTAGGGGAGCTTCGCGCCGGGCGATGCTTGCTCCAGATGCTTCCGTTCGTTCGCTGCGTCGACGGTCGGCAACCAAACGATGCGAGCGCCTTCCCGGGCGGCAATTTCCACTGCGAGCGGATTCAAGCCGCCGACAGCTCGGTTGAGCGTGAGCGAACCGAGCACCTGGACGCCGGGAACCGCTGCACGAACAACAGCGGCTCGCTCAGCGGTCGGTACGTAATGCGATTTGATTACGTAGCCAGCCAAACCGACCTGGAGAAAGCGACGAGCCAGGTCGATATCGTCGATCCGGCGCGGCATGACATCTGGACCCGAATGGACGTGGAGATCGTACGCTCCGCGGACGAGTTCTCGTGCCCGCTCCGATGGGGTCGGGTGCGTTGTCATCGTTCACCCTTTCGCCTCAGTCGGTTCGCTACCCGGCACGACTCTCCGGCAGGGTGGGTGCATTGCTGGTGGACCGGAGTCCTCACCTCTGCATTGTAGCACATGGTACGGGAGTTTTTACGCCTGAAACGAAAAAGGCCCGGGCCGGTACTTCGGCCGGCCCGGGCGCGCTGTCCGACACTGATCAGAGTTGCTTGGCGGCGTTTTCCACGAAGCTGAAATCGACCAACTGCTCGACCGGAACTGCCTGCTGAATCTTGCCGCGTTGTTGCCACAGTTCTTGGACCTCGGTGAGCTTGGTGACATCGAACGTGCCGTCCTCGGAAACGCCGGGCCAGGTCATTTGCTCGTACAGCGCGTTGTCCTTGAGCGGCGTGCGGTTCTTGAGAATCTCGACGACCTCTGCCCGGATATCGGGATTTTGCAGCGCCTGAAGGTAGTAGCGTGCCCCTTTCAGGTAGCCGACCAAGAACGCTTCGAGCAGCGGACGGTCTTGCACCATCGGTGGACCAGCGACGATGACCGAGATCGGGAAGTTGTCCCCGATGATATCGATCAGCGCGTCGCCACCCACGATCGGGACACCAGCGGCGAGCTGCTTCGTCGCGATCGTCGCGTACGGCTCGACGAGTTCGGCTGCATCGACCGCTCCGTTTTGCAATGCGGCTGGCATATCGGGCAGTCGAATGAGTTGCAGCTGAATGTCGTCCAGCGTCAAGCCACCGGACTCCAGGACCAGCTTGAGTTCGAGCAGGTCGATACCGGCGTCGCTCGGCATGGCGAGTGAACGACCGCGCAGGTCCGCGACCGTTCGGACTCCTTGG
>BEID01000182.1 GCA_002898975.1 bacterium HR27
GCGCGACACCCAGTTATAGATCTGGATCGGCAGCACGGTGAACGGGTCGAGCAGGCTCTTCGGCGTGAAGGCGACGTAGGTGAGCGCGCCGATCGTGATGAGCGGCGCGGTCTCGCCGATCGCGCGGGCCAGAGCCAGGATCGTCCCGGTGAGGATGCCGGGCAAGGCAGCTGGGAGGACGAAATGGCGGACCGTCTGCCAGCGGGAGGCGCCGAGTGCCAGTCCGGCCTCCCGAATGGACGGCGGGACAGCGCGCAGCGCTTCGCGTGCGGCGATGATGATGATCGGGAGGACGAGCAGGCTCAACGTCAATGCTCCCGCGATGAGGCTCCGGCCGAGCATGAAGGTGCGCACGAACACGCCGAGGCCGAGAAGCCCGTACACGATCGACGGCACGGCTGCCAGATTCGAGATGTTGACCTCGATGATCGCGGTCAGCCGGTTCTTCGGTGCGAACTCTTCGAGATAGAGGGCAGCGGCGACCCCGAGTGGAAACGCGATGAGCGCGACCAGCACGAGGATGTACAGCGTTCCGACCAGTGCGGATCGGATACCAGCTTGTTCAGGTCGCCGCGAGGGGAAACTGGTCAAGAAGTCCCAGGAAAGAACCTGCCAGCCGTCGCGAACCACATCGGCGATGAGCACGCCCAGCGTCGTCAGTCCGATCACGATCGCCGCGGCACTGAGGATGCCGAAGAGCATTCCCAGTCGCTTGCGGAGAGTGAGTCGTGGTTCGAACTCGCGGTCGATCGAGCGTTCGGCTGTCACTCGTAGACCTCCCGGAAGCGCTGGAGGAAGCGGTAACTCAAGAGATTCAAGGCCATGGTGATCACGAAGAGTGTCGTTCCGACAGCGAAGATCGTCTGATACTCCAGCGTACCGTGCGGGGTATCACCGAGGCTGACCTGCACGATATAGGCCGTCATCGTCTCCATGGCGACTAGCGGGTTCAGAGTGAAGCGCGGAACTTGCCCCGCTGCGATCGCCACGATCATCGTCTCGCCGATCGCTCGTGAGACGGCCAGGATGAAGGCCGCGACGATACCCGAGAGTGACGACGGCACCACGACGCGCCAGACGACTTCGAGCTTGGTGGCTCCCAGCGCGTAAGCGCCTTCTCGCAGGCTCTGCGGGACGGCGCGCATCGCATCTTCCGACAGCGAGGCGACCAGCGGGAGAATCATGATACCCATGACGAGGCCGGCGGAGAGTGCGTTGAAGACCTCGAGCTGGGGGACGAACCGTTGCAAGAGCGGTGTCACGAAGAGCAGCGCGAAGTAGCCGTAGACGACCGTCGGGACGCCGGCCAGGATTTCGAGAATCGGCTTGACGATCGCTGCCAATCGCGGCGACGCGTATTCGGAGAGCCCGATCGCAGCCAGGAGGCCCAGCGGCAGGGCAACGAGCATCGCGATCGCCGAGACGACGAGCGTTGCCGTCAGGAGCGGCCAGATCCCGAAATGCTTATCGGTAAAGAGCGGTGTCCATTGGGTATCGGTCAGGAACTCGATGAGCGAGACGCGCTGGAAGAAGTGGAACGTCTCGTTCGCCAGCGTATAGATGATGCCGATCGTGGTGGTGATGGAGACCAGGGCAGCGAGGAAGAGCAGCGCGAGAATGATCGACTCGCGAACCTGCCGGATCCGGTCGACCCGTTGTGTCCCGGTCAGGACTCGCTGCACCCATGCTCGCCGGTCGATCGGTGTTGGCAGTGTTGCTGGAGCCGGCTCGGTCGTCACCGTCTCACCTCACCGGGTAACGATCGGCCGCAAGGAGGAGCGATCGATCTCACTCCCCCTCGCGGATTGTACCCGTTCGCGTGCGATCCTCGGAAGCTACTCTTCACGCTTGAGCACGTCCTCGATCGAAACACCGACTTCGACTCCTTGGAAGACCGACCCGGTCTTTCGTGCCCGGAAGCGCTCGAGTGCGAGCTGATAGGCTTCGTCGGGAAGCGGAATGTACCCGACTTCCTGAGCCAGCGTGCTGGCGTTTTGCAGGTAGAACTCGACGAATGCCTGCACCTCGGGGCGATCGGCCTGGTCGGCTGCCACGTAGATGAAGAGCGGACGGGAAAGGGGCTGGTACTGGCCCGTCTTGACTGCCTCGAGGTTCGGCTCGACCGGCTGGCCCGTCTTCGGGTTGACGATCGGGACGACTTTCACGCGACCAGCATTCTCCTCGGCATACGCCAGGCCGAAGTAGCCGAGCGCGTACTTGTCTCCCGCCACACACTGGACGAGCACGTTGTCATCCTCGGAAGCCGTGTAGTCACCGCGACTCGCCCCTGACTTGCCGTTGATGGCCTCAGTGAAGTAGTCGAACGTCCCCGAGTCGGTACCGGCGCCATACAGGTTGAGCGGCGCATCTGGCCACTCCGGTCGGACCTGGTTCCAGCGTGTGATCACGCCCTGGGACTCCGGCTTCCAGATCAGGTTCAGTTCTTCGACCGTCAGGTGGTCGACCCAGTCGTTCTGCGGATTCACGACCACGGCGAGTCCGTCGAAGGCGACGGGAAGCTCGATGAACTGGCGCCCATTCTGCTCACAGGCCTGAAGCTCCGTGTCCTTGATCGGCCGCGAGGCATCGGAGATATCGGTCTCCTTATTGCAGAACTTCTTGAAACCGCCGCCTGTCCCGGAGATACCGACGGTCACTTTCACATTGGGGTAGCGCTTCTGAAACTCCTCTGCAACCGCCTCCGAGATCGGGAAGACGGTGCTCGAGCCGTCGATCGCGATCGTTCCGCTCAGCGCCGCCGGCGGTTGCGTCGCGGTAGCTCCTGCTGCCGGTGTCTGCCCACCAGCGGTCGGCGGCTGCGTCGCCGTCGCTCCCGCTGCTGGCGTCTGTCCACCGGTAGCTGTGGTCGGCGTCGGTGTCGCTTGACTGCCACTGCAGGCTGCGATCAGTGCGCTCGCCGCGGGAACGGCCAGCCCGAGTGCGGCGAACCGTGCAAGCAGTTGTCGTCTACTGAATGACTGTGTCATCGGTCGATCCCTCCTCGTTTCTCGTCTCCTCGATCGTGAGTTCTGGTACGAAGCGATAGCCGATCCCGTGCACGGTGCGGATCAGTCGTGCTCCATTCTCCTCCCCTCCCAATGCTTCGCGGATCCGGTGGATATGGACATCGACGTTGCGGAGATCGACGATATCTTGCCCCCAGACCAGATCCAGGAGCTCCTGCCGGGTACAGACACGCCCGGCACGCTCGACCAGGGCAGCCAGCAGGGCGAATTCCCGCGGTGCGAGATGGATCTCGCGCCCGCGAAAGACCACCCGATGCTCGTCGCGGAAGATGACGAGTGTGCCGGCTGTGAGCACTGACCCGGTTGCCTGCTCGCCAGAGCGTCGTAGCAGTGCCTCGATTCGGGCGAACAGTTCCCGTGTCCGGAACGGCTTCGTCACGTAATCGTCGGCTCCAGCCTGGAAGAGTGCGACGATATCGTCTTCGCTGTCGCGAGCCGTCAGAACGAGAATCGGGGCATTCGACCACTTGCGGATGAGTCGGCAGACGTCGCGGCCGTCGATGCCGGGGAGCATGAGGTCAAGGACGATCAAGTCGGGCCGCACCGTGCGGGCGAGCATGATGGCCTGCCGGCCTTCCTGTGCTGCCCAGACGCTGTACCCGCGTTGCTGCAGGCTATAGGCCAGAATCTGCACCAGTGTCGGGTCATCTTCCACGACCAGGATCCGGCGCTGTGCGGTCGGTTCGTGTGGACTCTTCGTATCCGGCTCGACCGTTCGGTACACTGACCGGCCTCCACCTCGTTCCTGTCGTCAGTGTAAGGGGCGAACGTTATCTCTGGATTCGCGGAACCTTAACGCTCGTTGAACGGAGGCGGAACGAGCTTCCTGATCGCTTCGACGATCTCGTGCACCGACACCGGGCGCTGGAGTATCCACTCCGCACGTTGCTGGAGGTATTCGGGGACCGCTCGCAGGGGACTCGTGATCAGGACGAGGTGTGCCTCGGGTGACTGCGCGAGGAGGTGGTTGACGTGCGACAGGAGCGAGCCGTCACGACTGAGGTCGACGAGGACGAGGCTCGGCTGGAATCCCCACTCGAGCAGCGCACGCGCTGCTTCGAGAGGGTGGTCGAAGACCAGGATCTCGTAGCCGAGTTCCTCCAGTTCGGCCCGCAGATACGACCGCGTCGGCCATTCGGGCTCGATCACCACGATGAGGGGCAGGGTACGCACAGCACATCCCGCTCGGATTGCAGAAGTCGCTCACAGATGGATGAGCAGCCGCCTGGTGCGCACCAGGCGGCTGCTCGGTGATTCGCCGGAGTCCGACTCCGGGTTCAGGCTCGACTGCCCTCCGGATCGCGAATCAGCATCGCCTCGCGCTGTTCCTGACATTGCCAGCACCGATGTGGACCGGGCGTTTGCCGGCAACGGTCGATCGCCTCCGGTGTATTGAGTGCATACCCAAGGGCGCATCGCATGACCGTCACTCGTTTCCGACCCCGCTTCGGCTGGTAGGTCAGCTTCTTCAGCATCGGGCATCCGAGCCAGAGCTGTTCCTCGGAATCGGCGTCCGGCGCAGGCTGGAACAAGTCCGCGACTCGCATTGCGCCGGTCACCTCGCGTTCGTCCCGGTTCGTCCGGGTACGGTTCCAGGGAATCACGGCAGCAGTGCCCTGCTGACTGACCCTGGATCTGCTGCCAGTAT
>BEID01000183.1 GCA_002898975.1 bacterium HR27
TGGCAAGCGAGGCGGGGCGCGGGTTGCGGCGCCCGCTCCTCGAGCTCGCGCCCGGCCTGCTCGACGAAGTCGGGCTCACCGGGACGCTCCGCCGGTACGTGCAGGAGCTGGCGCGACTCACCCGTCTCGAGCGTGCCGAGGTGCACGGCCCCGAACAGGACACGCCCCTTCCTCCGCCGTTCCCCTTGCTCGTCTACCGCCTGCTCCAGGAACTGGCGTTACGTCTGGCGCGGCAACCGGGCATCACCGAACTGCGGATCGACATCCATTACGAGCCGGCCCAGGTCGTGGCGCACCTGGAAGCGGCCGGACCAGCACCGCTCGATCCGCTGCCGCCGCTCGACCCGGCCGTCGCGGAGCGCCTCCAGCAACTCGAGGCGAGCCTCACCGAGGAGGCCGTGGCCCCGGAGCGCCTGCGACAGACGCTCCTCGTCCCCGTGACCTGACCGCTCGCGCTGCTGCGGGGGTGCTCCTAGTCGTCCTCCCCCGTTCGGTTCACGACGAAGTTCCCCCTCCCAGCCGAGACGACTGCACCTATCTACCGGCTGCCCGGGCGCCGTACCGTGTCGGTAGACGCCCGACACGACCGCACCTGGCTGCGCCAGCGAGAGAGGAGGTGACGACGAGCGAGAGCGGCACCGGGCGGTCGGGAGCACGGGAGGTCGCTGGAGTCGTCGATGCCGGGCTGTTATCGGCCGGCGTGGATCATCGGAAGGAGTCACGACGATGCGGTTTCTCTACGACATCCTCGCCTGGTACGAGGTGCAGAAGCAGCGGGCGATGGAAGGGCAGAGCCTGGTGGAGTACGGGCTCATCCTCGCACTGGTGGCGCTCGTCGTCATCGGAGCACTCACACTGCTCGGTGGCAATATCAACAACCTACTGACCAATATTGCGAACACCCTGGGCGGCGGTGGTTGATGGATTCTCGCTGTGATGTCCGAGCGCTGGATGCGCCGGAGACTACCTGCCCAGAGCCTGGTCGAGTACGGGTTGATCATCCTCTTCATCGCCCTGGCGGTCGTCGCAGCGCTCACCGCGCTCGGCGGTTCGCTCGTCGACTTCTACCAGTCCGCGGCGGGTAGTTTTCCCGGCTCGTGAACGGGACGCTCCGCACCGGGCGACCGGGCGGAGCGTTCTGTCACGCACCGCCAGCGAACGACGAGCGGCGGGTTCGACCACCCGCCGCTTTCCGTTGGCCAGCCGTCCCACACTCAGACGCCGAGGACTTCCTTGATCCGCTCGAAGAACCCCTTGCGGTGCATCTCGCGCACGTCCGGTCGCTCGAGCGACTCGGCCAGCTCCGCGAAGAGTTCCCGCTGGCGCGGCGTCAGCTCGGTCGGCACCACCACCCGCACGGTGACGATGAGGTCGCCGCGCCGGCCGCTGCCGAGCTCCAGCGCACCCTTGCCGCGCAGGCGGAAGCGCTGGCCCGGTTGCGTCCCGGGCGGGATCGTCAGCACTACCGGCCCGTCGACCGTCGGGATCTCCACCTCGCCACCGAGCGCGGCCTGCGCCACGTTGATCGGCACGTCCAGATAGAGCGTCGACCCCTCCCGCCGGAAGAACTCGTGCGGTCGCACCCGGACGTGGACGTAGAGATTCCCCGGTGGCGCGCCGGGCTCACCGTGCTCGCCCTCGCCGGTGAGTCGCAACGTCGCTCCGTCCTCGATCCCGGCTGGGATCTCGAGCCGCACCGTGCGCCGGCGCACCGTGCGCCCGCGACCGCGGCAGGTCGGGCAGGGATCTGAGACGACGCGCCCTTCGCCGCCGCAGTGGCTGCAGGTCGTCGCCGTGATCATTGCGCCGAGGATCGTCTGCTGGTAGCGCCGGATCTGGCCGGTGCCCCCGCAGACCGGGCAGGTCGTCGGTCGGGCGCCGTGGCGCATGCGCGTGCCGCGGCAGTCCGGGCAGACCTCGAGCCGGTCGATCTCGATCTCCTTCTCGACGCCGCGCAAGGCCTCCTCGAAGTCCAGCTCGAGCGTCACCTCGAGGTCGGCACCACGGGCTGGCCGGCGGCGGGCGGTACCAGTCATCTCGCCGAAGAACGAGTCGAACAGGTCGGTGAAGAGCGAGCCGAAACCGAACGGATCGGCACTGGGCCCCGCTCCGGCACCAGCCCCGACCTGGACACCCGCATGACCGAAGCGGTCGTAGGCCGCGCGCTTCTCGGGATCGCTCAGGACTTCGTAGGCTTCGTTGATCTCCTTGAACTTCTCCTCAGCGTCCGGCGACTTATTGACGTCCGGGTGATACTGCCGGGCGAGTCGCCGGTAGGCGCGCCGGATCTCCTCCTGCGTCGCCGTCCGGCTAACCCCGAGCACCTCGTAATAGTCGCGCTTCGCGCTCATCCGCGTACCCCTGCTCCTCGGGCGACACCCGCACCCGTCAGGTCTGATATGGAGTATAGCAAGGTTCCGGAACCTCGCTCTGAAGTGCGACGGTTCATTGCTCCAGGTTACGCTGCACCCGAGGAGCCCGCGCCGCGCCGCACCAGCGGGGTACCGGTTGCCCGCCGCTAGGTGGCCGTGCAGGCACGCGGCATTAGCCCGCTTGCAGCTCCGTCCAGATGCGGTCGTACTTGACGTAGTCCGGCCCGAGGTCGCGGAACCACTGGAGGCGCCGCCAGGTCGTGTCGTCGAGGTAGATCGCCGGATCGGCGGCGAGGTCCGGATCGAGCAAGCCGCGCGTCCGGGCTGTACGGTTCGGACTCGCGTAGCCGACGTAGGCCGCGTTGCGAGCGGCGATCTCCGGCCAGCAGAGGAAGTCGATGAACACCATGGCGGCGTACGGATGTGGGGCGCCCTTGACGACACAGAGGTTGTCCTGCCAGACAGCGCACCCCTCCAGTGGGATGACGTAGCGGATGGTCGGCTTCTCGCGCTTGGCCAGGATCGCCTGCCCCGTCCAGCAGTGGGCGATGACCGCCTCGCCCGCGACGAGTAGCTCGTCGTTGTTCTCGCTGGTGTAGGAGAGGACGTATGGTTTCTGCGCCTTCAGGACTGCGAGGGCACGGTCGAGGGCCTCGTCGCTCGTCTCGTTAAGCGGATAGCCGAGCCAGAGCAGGGCCGCAGCGATCGTCTCCCGGTAGTACCCGTGCATGACCAGCTTGCCTCGGGCAGCCTCGGCGGGCTCGAAGAGCGCCTGCCAGCTGGTGAGTCCGTCACCCAGGACCGCCGTATCGTACGCGTAACCGGACGTCCCCCAGAAGTACGGCACGCTGTACCGGTTCCCGGGATCGAAGGGGCCGTTCAGGTTGTTCGGATCGATGTGTTCGATCGCGCGGATCACCGAGCGGTCGAGTTCCTGGAGGAGACCGAGTCCGATCGCGATCTGAACCGCGTAATCGGTCGGCACCACGATATCGTAGCCGAGGCCCCCTTGCTGGAGCTTGGCGATCGCCTGCTCGTTGGTCTCGTAGGTATCGATCGTCACCTTGACGCCAGTGAGCCGCTCGAAGTCGGCCAGGACATCGGGGTCGATATAGTCGCCCCAATTGAAGACGGCGAGCTCGCGCTCCAGACGACTGCGGTCGATATACGGTGGCAGCTCGAGCGTGCTGGTCACGACGGTCGGGCTCGCGGCTCCTGGCGGTCGGGTCGGCGGCACCGTCGGTTCGGTCGCGCTTTCCCGGCAGGCATTGAGCAAAGCGGAACCAGCCAGAGCGAGCGCGACCAGAAAGGATCGTCGCGAAACGCGTCTCGTCTCCATAGCGGCTGCCCAACCTTTCTCATTCGGACGCCACAGAAGAATGGTAGGGGAGCCGAAGCACCGATACAAGCCGCGTTCGGAAAGGACCGCGCGTGCACCGAGCCTATCTGACCAGCTCGGCAACACTGTCGAGTGCGCCGGACAGCGGCTGTTTCGCTGGCAGGAGCTGCAGAGTGCCACGTCGGGGAGTGTCGCCCCGGTGTTGCGAGTCCTCACCGGCACCACCGAACTGCAGCTCGGCCGAGCCTTCCCTGTCCTGGTTCGACCTTTTGAGCTCTCATCGGTACCGCCGAAACGACTCAGCGATCGGCTGCGCCAAGGGCGTCATCCCCGTTTCAAGCCCTCATAGGTACTGCCAAAACGCGGACGCTCGTCGTTGGCCTGCCGTCCGGTATCTCGCGTTTCAAGCCCTCATAGGTACTGCCAAAACCTGCGGGGCAGGTTCAGCAGTTTGTCTATCGTTGTGCGTTTCAAGCCCTCATAGGTACTGCCAAAACTACTGGAATACTGGGGCACGCTCATTCTCGGTGCCTATTTGTTTCAAGCCCTCATAGGTACTGCCAAAACTGCTAGCCCTCGCAATGTCCAGACTCCTCCGGTACGCGTTTCAAGCCCTCATAGGTACTGCCAAAACAACCAGCGAACTTGACGAGGTCGTCAAGAATCTCGAGTTTCAAGCCCTCATAGGTACTGCCAAAACGGTGATGCCTGGTATCGATCGGAGGAGCTCCATCTGCGTTTCAAGCCCTCATAGGTACTGCCAAAACGTTCCGGATCGCACCGTCGTAGACGTACGCCGACCGCGTTTCAAGCCCTCATAGGTACTGCCAAAACATATCCTAGCCGTAGCCCTGCTGACTGGACGCCGCATGTTTCAAGCCCTCATAGGTACTGCCAAAACCTGCTCAGCTAGTAACAACGCGAGAGCATCGAGTTCGTTTCAAGCCCTCATAGG
>BEID01000184.1 GCA_002898975.1 bacterium HR27
CGCGTTGGTGAGCGAGAGGTGGGTACGGTACGCGCCAAGCAAGGCAGCTGCACGCTTTTCGGCGATGTTAGGATTCTCCCGAGCGAAGCGAGTCACGAGCGAGGGGCGGAGGATGGAACGACTCTGGGCTCCCTGGCGGTTGCGGTATGTCGAAGGTTCGGTTCGTCATCGCGGCTGCATTTTTTGCGAGAAGCCGGAGACCGGTGACGATGTCGAAGAATTGATCCTCATGCGTGGGAAGCGTGCGTATTTGATCATGAATCTTTTCCCCTACAACACCGGTCACGTCATGTCGGTTCCGTTCCAGCATGCCGCCGACATTGCTGAACTGGACCGTGAAACAATGGCGGAATTGTTCGAGCTGGTCACCTGGTTGACGGTGGCACAGCGGCGGGTCTTGCGCTGCGACGGGTTCAACATCGGACTCAACCTCGGAGCGGTCGCGGGTGCTGGGATCAGCGACCACCTGCATGTCCACGTTGTCCCACGCTGGCAAGGCGATGCGAACTTCATGCCGATCCTGGCGAACACGATGGTCATTCCGGAACTCATACCCGTGACGTACGCCAAGCTACGCGCCGAACTCGAGGTTTCGGCGTTCGGGCGGGCCGGGAACCAGGCTGTGCCACAGGCGGGAGCGGTCGTCTGGCTACCCGAGGAAGGGAAAGTCGCGGTGCGCCGGGCGCGTGACGGCTCGATCGTGTTGCCCAAGGGGCATATCGAGCCCGGTGAGGCAGCCGACCGGGCTGCCCTCCGTGAAGTGGCCGAAGAGATGGGGTTGCGTGGCGAGGTGATCGGTTGGGGAGGGGTGCTCGAGTTCGTGGCCGAGGGAAAGGAACGGCGGGTAGTGTACCTCCTGGTACAAGCACAGCCGGGGCCGGATTTCGCCCGCCATGTCGGCCACGACACGCTCCTCTTGGAACCTGCCGACGCGGTAGCAGCACTGACGCATCCGGACGCACGAGCTCTGGCCAGCGAGGCGCTGCGCCGGATCGGCGTCCCGGTAGTGGCGCATCCATGACCGGACGGCGCAGCCTCGCCCTGTTCACGCTTCTGCTGCTGGTCGCATCGACCGTACCGGCGACTCGGCTCGCTGCCGCCCCACCGGCGATCTGCCTGGCAGCGGGCGACTCGCTGGCGGCTGGTATCGGGAGCACGCTGCCGAGGGAACGGAGCGCGGCGGCGCTGCTCTGTCGCTGGTCAGAAGCGTTTTTCGGTGATCGGGCCGAACTGGTCACAGTGGCCCGACCTGGCGAGCGTACCGGCAGTTTTCGCACGAGCGGTCAGCTCCAGGCGTTGCACGAGGCGATCGAGCGAGCCCGGCGGGCCGGTCAGCCGATCCGTTTCGTCCTCGTGAGTCTGGGTGGCAACGATCTCCTCGCGCTTCGCGACGCGAGCGAGGAAGAACGAGATCGGCTGTTCGGCGAGTTCGCGGAGGCGCTCGGCCCGGCGCTGCTCGACGTGCGCGACACGATCGGCGAGGGGACGCCGCTGCTCGTCCTGACACTCTACGATCCGACAGACGGTGATCCGACGGCCGAACGCACCGAGAGCTGGTGGATCGCCCGGTTCAACGAGGCGATCCGGCAGCGAGCGGAAGCCGTCGGAGGGATCGTGGTGGATCTCGCGAGTGCCTTTCGGGGACACAGTTCGGACTGGACGTGGTGGCCGGTGGATGTCCATCCCACGAACGCGGGCTACGAGGCGATCGCACGGACAGCCTGGCAAGCGCTCGGTTGGGATCGCACGGGACCGGCGATCACGATCGAGCGGCCGTCCGATGGGAGCGAGTTGGAACGACGCTACCAGACGGTGCGTGCCGTCGTCACTGATCCAGGCGGTGTGGAACAGGTCACGTTGTGGGTCGACGGACACGAGATCGGTACGCTCGATCCATTGCCGTCGAACAACGAGTGGCTCACACTGTGGGAAACACCATGGCCGAGCGACGGCCCACCGATCACACTCGAAATCCGGGCGCGAGACCGGGCAGGGAACGAGGGCGTCGCAACTATGCGGATTCTCCGAGGTGGGTGAGCGATGGGCGAGCCAGGTGCGGAGAACCGACCGTACGACCTGGAAGGATGGTTAGGCGCGTTTAAGCTGTCCGACCTCTTGCAGATGCTCGCATTCACCCACAAGACGGGTACGCTCACCCTGATCCAGGGGTGGAACACGCGGACGATCACCTTTGAGCGTGGCCGGATCACCTATGTCGCTGCTGGCTCACGCCTGCCGATGCTGAGCGAACTCCTCGTCCGCGCCGGTGCGATACGGGCGGAGGAACTCGCCTCGCTGGCTGCCGAAGAGCCGGACGAGGTGCGCCTGCTCGAACGGCTGGTGAAGGAGCGGCGCATCGAACCCGAGGACATCGAGCGCTGTCGCGAGCAGCAACTGGAGATCGCGATCTACACGCTGTTTCTCTGGCGCAACTGTCGCTTCACGTTTCGGGCTGGAGAGTGTCGTTACGAGGATGGGATTCCGATCAGTGTGGACAGCATGCACGTGATCCTGGAAGGAACGCGCCGGGTTGACGAGTGGATCCAGTTCAGCCCGGTGATTCCTTCCGTTTCCGTGATCTTCCGCAAGCGAGGCCCGCTCCAGCCGGTGCCGGCGGAATTAGCTGGGATCTACCAGCTGGTGGACGGGCAGCGGGACGTCGCGACACTGGCCCGCGAGGCGGGCTGGACGCAGTTCGAGACGGCGCGAGCGTTGTTCCGCTTGCACCAGTTGGGGCTGGTCGAGGCGATACCGCCGAATCGGGCAAAAATCATCGAACTCTTCACGCTGGCCGTGGAGTCGATCTATCTCAAGCTCGTGCTCTACGACTATCCGCGCATCGCGCTGGAGTTCGAGCAGCAGCTGAACCAGTTCGCCCGGCAGCACGGGCTACGTGTCCGTATGGCCGCTGGCCGGGTGATCAAGACCGATCGCGAAACGCGGCTCAGTTCGACGGAACTTATCGATCTCTACAAGCTGTTCATCGCTATCCAGAACAACAAGTTCCAGAAGCTCTTCGAGCCGACGATCGCTCGCGGGTTGATGGAGGGGCTGTACCGGCACGCTGATCCAGAAATGCGGCAGATGCTCCGGATGTACGAGTTCTACGAGATCGAGGGCTTGTTTCCACAGCGACGACGTGAGCACCGTGCGACAGGTTCTCCTGCCTAGCCGCGGTACTTTTCCAGCCAACCGATAAGGAAACCCAACAGCGTGCGCGATGGGCGACGCGGATCGCGCTCGCCTTGTGGAGCGGTTCGCTCGCCCTCCTCATCCTCATCCTCGTCTTCGGTCGCCGGATGTAGCGCGCCGGTTCAATCGCTGCGGCCAGGATAGCGAGCCAACGCTTCGCCGAGGAGCTTAGCTGCGTGCTCGAGGATCTCTTCCGGCTGAACGAGAGCGATGCGGATCGCGCGGCGGCCGCATCCAGGGGTGGCGTAGAACCCAGCCAGCGGTGACACCATCACTGTCTCGCCCTCGAGCTGGAAATCGGTGAGCAGCCATGCTGCGAACCGCTCGGCATCGTCGACCGGGAGTTCCGCGACCAGATAGAGGGCACCAGCAGGAGGAACGACGCGGACACCAGGTATCCGAGCGAGGGCGGTGAGTGCGACATCACGCCGGCGGCGATAGGTCGCGACGACGTCACGCACGTACGTTTCTGGCGCGTCCAGTGCCGCGACGGCAGCGAGCTGGGCAGGCAATGGGAGCGAGAGACGCAGCTCAGCAAGCTGCGCGACCGCAGCGATCACCTCCGGATTCCGACTGATGAGGGCACCGATGCGAAGGCCACAGGCATTGAAGCGCTTGGAAACACTGTCGATAACGATCGCCGCGCTCTCCAGCCCCGGGATCTCGAGCGCGCTCGGTGCGCGGCCGCCGCTGAACACGATCTCGCGATACGTTTCGTCGCTGTAAAAGAAAAGGCCGTGCTCGCGGGCGAGCACGGCCAGCGCTTCGAACTGCGAGCGATCGTAGACAACCCCGGTCGGATTGGACGGGCTACAGACGAGAATTCCTCGGACACGCGGGGATATCCGTTCGCGTACCGCGTCCGGCGAGACCGGTCCATAGCCGTCCGGAGAGGGGACGGGAACGAGTTCGACCCCGGCAGCGGTCAAGATTCCCTGGTAGGGAGCATAAAACGGCTCGGGGACGAGGATGCGATCACCGGGATCGGTCGTCGCGAGCACGGCCAGGGACAACGCTTCGCTGGCACCCCCGGTCACGACGACCTGCTCGGGGGTCACGGAGAGTCCGACGCGCTGGTAGTAGCGTGACCAGGCCGCGACCAACTCGGCAATGCCGCGCGACGGGGTGTAGGTCGGGCGCTGCGTCGCGGCGGCGGCGAGAGCTGCCGGCACACCAGGTGGGGGTGGGAGATCGGGCTGGCCGATGTTGAGGTGGATGACGCGGATGCCGCGCGCTTTGGCTGCCTCAGCATGGGGAACCAGACCACGGATCGGAGACGCCGGAATCGACTGTGCCCGCAGCGAGATCCTGGGTACGACTGTTCGCTCGACCATCGTTCCTCCCCCACCCAACGATGTCGACAGCCCACGAGTGTAACATTCCGGTGGCCCGGATGCGCGCTCTCCGCAACGATGCCAGACACCACCGTTCGGTGACGATGCTACCGCACATGCTACCCTTGACCGGGAA
>BEID01000185.1 GCA_002898975.1 bacterium HR27
CACGCTAACGACACGGGAGAGAAACGAGCGAGCCGCCGCGGCATGCAGCCGGGCGGCCCGACGAAAAATGGACCGTGCACCCTCCGTCGATCACGGCCCTCCAGCTTGCACTGGACTCGCCGGCTCCGGCTAGGCACTCCCACGTCGCCCGAGGGTAACCGCTTATGGCTGCTGCCTTCCGGCCCTGACCAGGTTCACGGTCCCTCGCCGCGTGGGACCCGGCCATCAACGCCACGTGGTCCAGGCAGTCCCACAGGACCGGACCTCGGGAGGGGATTCAGCCCCGCTGAAGCGGCTTGCGGGTACAGGGCACCGCTAGCTCCCCGCCTAGCACGGTCCAAATGCTAGTATAGCTCTCTCCGCACCGCCTCGCAATCGCCACATTTTCCTGTTGCGGCGACACCCGCTTCCGACCCACGACACCCTGAGTCGGTCGACCTCTGCGAGCCGGGCATGCTGGCGGAAAGTTCCGTACCTTCGGGCTAGAAATGCCGCATTCTTCAAGGTTGACACGCGCGCGTCATCGCGTTATCATGTGAAACGGTACCCGTACGTACAGCGTTCGGACGGGGCGCGGTAGAAGAGCAGGTTCCAGTCGTTCCTTTTCGGTTCCCCCGTTCGACCACTTCTCCCTCCCTCCCTGTACCCGGGGCCGTCACCCGACGGCCCCGTTCTCGCGGCTGTCGTGGGGTCATCGCCAAATGAAGAAGGGCGGTGGTTCGTGCCACCGCCCCTCCGAAAAAGACGAAGGGGACGTGTGTCCCCGTCGTCACACGGGTCGATCGCCGAAGGAGGGCGATCACAGTCCGACCGTGGCCGAGACCGACCGGACTGGGTGCGGGTCGTCAAGGGGAAACGCGATCCTGAAAAGGACCGCGGTAGGGGACAGACAGAGGAGGTGCCTGGCCTCACTCAACGGCGGAGTGAGGTGGCTTGTCCTCGGCCAGCAGCGACCGACCCGCGGCGTGCGGCACCAGGGCCGCACGAGACCCATTTGAATTGTCCTGTTCGGCCGACATCCGTTCGACCGAACCGATCCGCTCCAGCTCCTCGGCAATCTGCCGAAGCCGCTGGGAGTTGATCGCGTAGTATTTCATCCCGTTGGCAGGCCGCACCGTCACGATTCCGGCGGCCTCGAGCATCGCCAGATGGCGCGACACCGCCGACTGGCTGATGCCCAGCATACCAACGATCTCTTGGGCGTACCGTTCGCCGTTACGCAAAAACTCGATGATGCGCAATCGTGTCCCATCGCCGAGCGCCCGCAGTCCGGGCAAAAGATCGGGCGAAATCACCGATTCCGGCTCCGGCTGCGTCGCCGCGCTCGTCCGCTGACAGTTGAAGTACAGGATCAGCTCCGGCGGGTACAGGATGAACTGCACGAAATTACCGAGATAGTAGGATGGGCAGAACGTCACACGCTCGACACGCGGCAGCGCCATCTGCACCTCGTCCGGCAGCCGGTGCCCGCTCAATTCCTCGAAGGCGGTCGCCACGCTCGTGAAGGTGGTCGCCCGGGCTTGCCGGACCGCCCGGCGCATCACCGGCAGGACGCGCTCGAACTCGGCCGCGTAGAGCTCCAGCCAGAACCGCTCTAGCAAGCGAACGGTCCGCTCCTTGAGCTGTTCAGGTGCTTGCACGAGCCGGACGACCTCGTCGATATCGGCCCGCGTGATACCGGGCTCGAAGAAGGCCCGCCAGACCACCGGGTCGTCCGACTCGGGGGGCGCTTCCAGCGCCCCGCGATCGAGGTACACCCGCAGCATGGACTGAATCGCCATGCTCCGGTAGGCCCAGGCCGGGAGCCGCTGGAGATGCGCCAGGAACTGCTCGAACCCCGCCTCGCGGTGCTCGGGCCGGAACGGATCGAACGACATCAAGAGCTCTTCGACGTAGTACAGCAACCGGCCCGAGAACCCGAGCAGCGTGTCGAGATCATGTTCCCATTCAGCACCCAGCGCTTTTCGCGCTTCGACCAGCCAACGCTCGAACCGGCGCGCATCCGTCGCTCGAAAGACCAGCGAGATGACCGAGGTCAAATCGAGCGGTACCGATATCGCGACCTCGAGTTTGAGCGCCGGCCGGCCTACCAGCAACTCACCCATCGCTCCGCTGGCCCGGCCTCCTCGATATCGCGATATCACGATAGCATGGTATCCCCCCGTTGTCAACCCCTGCATGGGGAACCTGGCTGGCACCGGCGTCCGCTCCTCGATGGCGCATCGAGCCCAGGCACCCATCCTACCGTTTTTCCTTCGGTGCGGCGAGCGCCCAGCAAAAGGGTTCTCTCGTGCGCAAGACACACCCCGGCAGTCTTGGCGGTGCACCGCTCGTCTCGTACACTCACCAGCGTTCGGCCGCAACGAGCCTGCGCTCGCGGCCACTACTGGAACGAAACCTCGACAAGGGAAGGGTGGGAAAACGCGATGACGTCGATGACGCGACGCCGCTGGCTGGGGCTTCTCGTGGGAACGATGACGCTTTCGGCAAGCGCGCTCCTTGCGAGCTGCGGCAGCACGGAGAGCACACCGACCCCGACCGCGGGAACCGCACCGACACCGACCCCGGCCGCTGCCGCTTCACCGACCGCTGCGGCGACAGCTGCTGAGACCCCAGCAGCCGCCTCACCGACCGCCGCTGCCGCCGCTACACCGACCACGGGAGTTGCCAGCACGGTCAAGGCGCGCATCGCGCTCACGGCGAGCGATGCAGCGTTCCTGATCGCCCTCGACCAGGGGATGTTCCCGGACGCCGGTATCACGGTCGACCTCATCACGGCAACGCTCGACCCCGGTCAGGCGATCTCCCTCCTCGGAGCTGGCCAGCTCGATCTCGTCGGTGGGGGGATCAGCGCGGCTCTCGTCAACGGCATCAAGCAAGGGGTCGCCCTCAAGATCGTCGTCGCCGAGACCGTGATCACCGAAGACTTCGGAAACTACCACGTCATCGGCGTCTCCAAGTCGCTTTGGGACTCCGGTGAGGTCCGCTCGGTCGCTGACCTGCGCGGCAAGCAGATCGCGTTGGTGACGAGTTCCGGCGGCGATGTTCTGGAAACCAAGAAGGTACTGGCCCAGCACGGCCTGACGCTCGACGACGTGCAAGTCCAGACGTTGCGGGCACCGGACGTTCCCGCCGCGCTCCAGAACGCCGCTGTCGCCGCCGGTTTCCTGATCGAGCCGTATGTGACGATCGCACTCGAGCAGCTGGGTGCGGCGGTAGCGCTGGTCGACGGGCAGGCGATCGCGCAAGCAGCCGGCATCGGTCTGCCGATCAACGTGCTCTCCTTCGGCCCGCGACTCCTCGACGACCGTCCGCTCGCCGTCGCCTTCCTCACCGCCTATCTCCGCGGTGTCGCCTGGTACTACGAGCGGATCGGTGATTCCGCTCGCCGGCAGGAAATCGCCGAGGTGCTCAAGAAGTACACGCCGCTCAAGGACGACCAGCTCTACGCGCGCATGACCTGGCCACCGATCGCGCGTGACGGCCGCTTCGAACCAGCGTTCCTCGACGAATACCAGGCACTCTGGACCGAACTCGGTCAGATCAAGGAAACGCTCCCAGCGGACCAGCTGGTCGACTTCAGCTATCTCGAGGAGGCAGCGCGACAGGCCTGAGTGATACGCGCACGGAACGTCGCGTGAGTGAGCCGATCGGCACGCGCACCGAACGCCGCACCACAGGCGACCCGGTCACGATCGAGGTGGACCTCTGCGTGGTGGGTGCCGGGATGAGTGGTGTCGCCTGCGCCGTCACGGCGGCACGACTCGGCCGACGCGTCGCGCTCCTCGATGCCGCACCGTGGGTCGGCGGTCAGGCGGTCGGCGTGCCGATCGGCACCATCGCCGGCCTGTTCAGTTGCGGTCCTCGCGAGGAGCAGTGCCTCCTCTCGCCGCTCTTCGGGGAGGAGCTGCTCCGCCGCCTCGAGGAGCGCGCTGCCGCCTGGCCGATGTACTCGCGACGGGCCCGCACACTCATTGTCGTCTACGATGAGGCCGAACTCGAGCGCGTGTTCGAGACGCTGCTCCTCGAAGCCGGTGTCCAGATCGTTCCTGGCGCGGTCGCGGTCGCAGTCGACCGCGCAGGAGATCGCCTCATGGCGGTCTCCTGCGCCACCCGCTTCGGCTCCCTGGTCGTCCGAGCCCCGCTCTTCGTCGACGCTTCGGGTGACGCCGTCCTGAGCTGGCTAGCCGGAGCCCCCTACCGCGTCAGCGATCCGCCTGTCTACGGCACGCAAATGGCCGTCCTCGAGCACGTTGCGTTGCTGCCCGATGCGGACGTGACGGCGATCGCACGCCACGCCGAAGAACTTCTGCAGACGTACGCGGACCGCTACGGGCTGACGCGCCGCGAATCGCGTGTCTTCCTCCTTCCCCAGCGCGGGCTGGCCATCCTCAACGCCACGCACCTTGCGACCCCGCTGCATCCCGTCGCCTTCTGGCAGGCTGCCTGGCCGGCGCGTGCGGAAGCGGAGCGCGCCGCACAGTTGCTGCGCGACCGCTATCCGGAGGTCTTCGGCCAGGCTCGTCTCCGCCGGCTGGGCTATCCCGGTATCCGCCAGACGCGCACCATCGTCGGCCGGACGAGTCTGAGCGCGGACGACATCCGCGCTGGGCGACGGTTTCCCGATGCCGTCGCCCGAGCCGCCTGGCCGGTCGAAC
>BEID01000186.1 GCA_002898975.1 bacterium HR27
CCAGCCGAGACGAAGACGATCTCTGGCCGGAACTGGCGTGCGATCGGCAGCACGATCCGCTCCAGCGCGAGGAGATAGCCCCGGTTTCCGGTTCCCGGGGGCAAGGGAATGTTGACAGTCGCTCCCTCAGCGCCGAGACCGCCGACCTGGTCGACGGTACCCCACCCTTCCGGGTACCAGTTGTCCTGATGCAGCGAGACAAAGAGGACCGAAGGGTCGTCCCCAAAGGCGTCCTGCGTGCCGTTGCCATGATGGACATCCCAGTCGAGCACCATGACGCGTTGGACACTGCGGCGCTGGGCATGGCGCACCGCGACGACGACGTTGTTGAACACGCAGAACCCCATGCCCCGGTCGCGCATCGCATGGTGACCGGGAGGGCGCACCAGGCCGAACGCGTTACGCGCGCGACCGTCGAGCACCGCATCGGTGAGTTCGATCGCTGCACCAGCGGCGAGGACCGCTGCTTCCCAGGAGCCTGGTACCACAGGCGTCTCCGGATCGAGCCAGCCGCCACCTTCGCTCGTCACGCGCCGCACGTGCGCGATGTAGTCGCGCGTGTGGTAGACGGCCAGCTCGTCCTCGGTCGCTGGTCGTGGCGCGATGAAGAGCGCGTCATCGAGCAGGCCCGATGCAGCGAGCAGTTGTGCGGTCCGCCGAATGATGCGCGCACTGGAGGGGTGCTCGACCGGCTCGAGCACCGAGCCGTCCGGGAGCTGGTGCGCATCGAGGCCGGTGTCGTGCTGCAGGAAACGTTCGTCGTAGCAGTACGCGAGACGCATCGCTCCTCTTCCTCCACCGCCGAGGCATGCTCTCGAGCGGGATAATGGCTGGGAGACACGCGTTGCGCAACCCACCACGTGCTAGACTGGCGCGGGCAGACCGTTCACGAACCGAGGGGCGAGGAAAGGAGGCGGAGGATGGCCTGGCCGCGTGTCGGTATCGATCAGCCGGATCGCAGCAGTGCGGTCGGTGCGCTCGCCGCGATCCGGCGACTGGAAGCTGCCGGTGTCCCAGCGATCTGGGCGGTGACCGGAGGCCGGACGGTCGATGCGCTGACGGTGTACGCAGCAGCAGCGGTCCAATCGGAGCGGATCGTGATGGGCACAGGCATCATTCCGACCTACCCACGCCATCCTTTCGTGACGGCCCAACAGACGCTCGCAGTGCACCAGCTGGCACCGGGTCGGATCCGTCTCGGGCTCGGCCCCAGCCACCGGCCGATCATCGAGGGGTCGCTGGGGATCCCGATGGAAAAGCCGCTCTCGCACCTCCGGGAGTACGTGACCATCGTCCGCGCGCTCCTCTGGGAGGGACAGGTCGACTTCCAGGGTGAATTCTTCCGGGTGCGCCAGCGGCTGCCGGAGATAGCCCGCGTGCCGATCTACACCTCGGCGCTCCGCCCCAAGGCGTTCCGGCTCGCTGGCGAGATCGCCGACGGCGCGATCTCCTGGATGTGCCCAGCCAAATATATCCACGAGCAAGCGATTCCCGCCCTCGAGGCAGGTGCACAGGCAGCCGGTCGGAGTCGTCGACCGCGGATCATCGTGCACGTGCCGATCGTGATGACGACCGATGTGGCGACAATGCGCGAAAAGGCCCGGCCGGTCGTCGGACTCTACGGCCGGATGCCGTTCTATGCTCAGATGTTCGCGACGGCGGGATTCCCGCTGGAGGACGGCAATCCGAGCGATGCCCTGCTCGACCACCTGGTCGTGTGGGGCGATGCTGACACCGTTGGTGAGCGGCTGGCCCGGCTGCTCGAGAGCGGGATCGACGAGGTGCTGACGATGCTCATCCCGGCGACCGACTACCAGGCCGAGGAGGCAGCGCTGGCGAACGTCCTGGCAGCGCTCGACAAGCGTTTCGGCTGGAGCGAGTGACGAGACGGTTCGTCCTGCGGTACGATTCGTGCGGTGTTACTGGCCGCGCACGGGAGGGGAGCACGGTCATGGCGGACAATCCAGCGATGGTCTCGATGGGAATCCTGGCGTTGTTCGCAGCACTCTGGAGCGTTCCGGGTGCCGTGCGGGCACGACGGCTGGGACTCCCGCGCCTCGCGGTGATCGGCTGGATCGCGATCGCGGTGATCGTCGTCATGGCGCTGGTGATGATCGTCGTCGGTCTCTTCGGTTGACACGCGCCCGATACGACGCAGGGACGCCGACCGGCTGGGGTGTCGCTCCAGCCGGTTTTTCGTATCCTCGGATGGTTGCGATCGCTGCTCGACGGAGCGTGAACGATGCTCGGTACACCACCACCGGTCTGGCACTGGCGGCACAGCGAGCCGGACGAACGGCCACCGCTGGATCGTACCGTGCTCCGCCGTGTCGTGCGCTCGGCCGCACCGTACCGGTGGCCGATCGCCCTGATGGTAGGAGCCATTCTGCTGACCTCAGCGATCGACGCGCTGCAACCGCAGCTCCTCCGCTTGCTCATCGACCGCGCCTTGCCTGCCCCAGGCCGGCCGGGCAGCCTCATGCTCCTCACCGGACTCAGTCTCGGAATGATCCTGTTGCCGCTGCTTTCTGGCCTCATCGGCGTGTGGCAGCGGCAGCTGAGTGCACGAGTCGGCGAGGGGATCATCTTCGACCTGCGGAGCGCGCTGTACGACCATCTGCTGCAGCAGGGATTCCGCTTCTTCACCAGCGTCAAGGCCGGGGAACTCGTCTCGCGCCTCACGAACGACGTGGTCGGCGCCCAGCGCGCCGTCACCAACACGGTGACGACGCTGGTCAGCAACGTCGCGGTTGTGGTGGTCTCGCTGGCGGTCATGCTCGCGATGGACTGGCGATTGACGCTGTTGGCCGCGCTCGTCTTCCCGTTCCTGGTGCTGCCGCTCCGCCGGTTCGGGCGACGCTTGCGCGAGCTGACGCGGGCACAGATGGAACGAAACGCGGCAATGACGGCGCAGCTCACCGAGACGCTCGGGGTCAGCGGTGCCCTGCTCGTCAAACTGTTCGGGCGTCAGCGCGACGAGGTCGCACGGTTCCGCCAGCGTGCAGCGGCGGTGCGGGATACCGGCGTCCAACTCGCCGTCGCCGGGCGCTGGCTGATGCTGCTCTACAGCCTGGCTGCGGCCGCCGGTACGGCGCTCGTCCTGTGGGCTGGCGGCTTCCTCGCCCTTCGCGGCGGACTCACGACCGGAGAGCTGGTCGCCTTCACGCTCTACCTGGCCCGGCTCTATGGCCCGGTCACCGCGCTCCTCAACACGCACGTCGATCTGGCGACCTCACTGGTGAGCTTCGAGCGCGTCTACCAGCTGCTCGACCGGCCGATCGAGATCCGGGAACGGCCGAACGCGATACGCCTGGAACGGCCGCGCGGTGCGATCGCCTTCGAGGACGTCTGGTTCACCTACTTCGCGGACGCGCCGGCAGCAGACGGCCTGGCCGCTCTCGTTCCGCCTGTCTCAGCCGACGGCAGCGCGCGACCGGCTCGCTACTGGGCGCTCGCTGGTGTCTCTTTCCAGATCGAGCCGGGGGAACTCGTCGCGCTGGTCGGGCCCAGCGGCGCAGGCAAGACGACCGTCACCTATCTTCTGGCCCGGCTGTTCGATCCCACGCGCGGCCGGATCACGCTCGACGGCTACGACCTCCGCGACCTCTCGCTGGAAACGCTCGCCCGCGCGATCGGCATGGTGACGCAGGAGCCGTACCTCTTCCACGACACGGTCGCGGCCAACCTGCGCTACGCGCGCCCGGAGGCGACCGATGCGGAACTGGAAGCGGCAGCCCGGGCCGCCCAAATCCACGAACGGATCCTCGAACTCCCCCAGGGTTACCAGACGGTGGTCGGAGAGCGCGGCTACCGACTCTCCGGTGGCGAGAAGCAGCGCCTGGCCCTCGCCCGCTTGCTCCTCGCCGATCCACCGGTGCTGGTACTCGACGAGGCGACCTCGGCGCTCGACTCCGAATCGGAACGGCTCGTCCAGCAAGCGCTCGCGGCTCTCATGCGCGGCCGGACGACTCTCGTCATCGCGCACCGGCTGTCGACCGTCCTGGCAGCTGACCGCATTCTCGTTCTGGACGGTGGCCGGATCGTCGAGCAGGGGACGCACCAGGAGCTGCTCGCCCAGGGCGGCCTCTATGCGCGACTCTACCACCTCCAGTTCGCGGTCGGCTCGGCAGCCTGACCGCCGGTTGCCTCCTAGGCCAGGTACTCCTCGATCGCGGCGACGAGTTCCTCCCGGGTCGCCTGGGCATTGCCGAACTTTCCGATGACGATCCCAGCAGCCAGCTGGGCCAGCGTGAGCGCTTCGTCCGGCGTCGCACCGCAGGCCAGTGCGCCAGCCAGGAGTGCCAGGACGGTATCGCCCGCTCCGGTCACGTCAAAGACGTTCCGGACGGCCGGCGGCGGCAGCTCCCGGTAGCCCTCGACGGTCACCAGCGCCGCTCCCTCACCGCCGAGCGTGACGACCAGGAGCTGACAGCCGAGTTCGCGGTAGAGGTCGGCCAGGCGGGCAGCCCGCTCGGCAGTCGTCGCGAGGGGGTAGCCGAGGAAACGTTCGGCTTCGGCCCGATTGCACTTGATGACCGTGGCGCCCCGGAAGGCATCCAGGTGGCCTTGCGAGTCGACGGCGATGAGCCGTCCGGTCGCCAGCGCAGCCGCGACGAGACGTGGAGTCAGGACACCGCTCCGGTAATCGG
>BEID01000187.1 GCA_002898975.1 bacterium HR27
GAACTGGAACGGACCACTGGCCAAAATCTGCTGGGGCCGGAAATTCTTGATTTCATCGAGGAGAGCGGTACCTTCTGGGGAATCCATGTCCTTGCCTGCAGCGAACAGGTCCTGCACCTTCTTGGCGAACTCGCCATATTGCTTCGTCGAAACGATGCGGAGCTTGAGCACGTACCGCTCGACGACCGTGGAGGGGGTGCTCATATGGAAGCGGACCGTGCGGTCATCCACCGCTTGGACACGGTCGATATAGCGCCAGATCACGTTCCGCAGGGCCCGCACTGCCCACACCGTCGTCAGGACGTCCTGCGCGGTCAAGGGAGAGCCGTCACTCCACTTGAGTCCGGGTTTGAGCGTGAGGACGAACTCGTTGGCTGTGCGATCAAACTCCCAACTTTCGGCGAGCAGCGGTAACCACTTCTTGTCGGCCCAGTAGTACATCGCGCTCGGCGCCAAGATGAAGTCGTGGTAGATCCCGGCACCGAGAATCGCTTGCGTCACACCCTCGAGCAGGTTGAAGTGTCCGGTCGGCGGCATCTGGTACGGCCAGGCACCGTGGAACGCCTTGCCGCCTCCAGGTGCCGGAGCGGTTTGCGGTGCGGTCGGCGAGGCAGCAGCAACCGGGGTTTGTCCGGAAACAGGGGCTTGAGTGGGGGCAGCTGTCGGCGTCGCTTGCTCGCCGCGGCAGGCAGCGAGCAGACCACCGGCGAGCGCACCACTCGCCAGAGCAAGCAGGCGGCGGCGGGAAAGACGCAGCGCATCGGACGATCGCATCGAACTCCTCCTTCACGTTCATGGTGACCCGGTCACCGGGTGAGCCGACGAATCACGACGACAACGACAACGAGGAACGCGAGACCGACCACAAGGCTCAGGAGCGCGACGACGAATTCCGGCGAATCCCTCGGCAGCAGGAACACGAGACCAGCTGCGAGGAGGGTGACGAACAACGCGCTGGCGAGCGCTGCCCGTCCGGCCTCCGGGCTCATCGGCACACTCCCGATCCATTCTCACCCCCTCTCCAACGAGAGACGCTCGTCGTTGCCCGATGTCGGCGCTTCCCTTCTCGACTGCAGCGCATCGGACCCGGTCCGCTCCTGTTGGACGATGTGGCAGGCGACCGCGCGCTGCCCGTCCACGGCGTCGAGCAGGGGCCGCTCCACGTCGCAGAGTCCAGCCACGAAGTGGAGGCAACGCGGGTGAAACGGGCATCCGGAGGGAAGGTTGGCCAAGCTGGGAATATCCAGGCTCCGCAGGAGCAGCTTCGCCTTCTGGCGAGTGAGATCGGGATCTGGCTCGGGGATGGCGGCGAGGAGCGCCTGGGTATAGGGGTGGAGCGGGTGACCGATCACGCTCGGAGTAGGGCCGAGCTCGACGACTCGGCCGAGGTAGAGGACAGCGATCCGGCCCTGCCAGGCGAAGTACTTGGCCATCGCCAGGTCGTGCGTAATGAAGAGGAACGCGACCCCCAGTTCCTCCCGGAGACGACGCAGCGTATGGAGAAGACTCACCCGGATCGAGACATCGACCATCGAAGTGGCTTCGTCGGCGACGATCAGCTCGGGCCCGACGGTCAGTGCGCGGGCGATCGAGACGCGCTGGCGCTGCCCGCCGCTCAGCTGATGCGGGTACTTGGGGAGGAACTGTTCGGGGGGAACGAGATCGACGAGCTCGAGCAAGCGCGCAGCACGTTCAACTGCATCAACCCGATTGCGAGCGATACGGTGATGGAGCAGGGGAGCAACTAAGGTATCCTCGACCGTGCGGATCGGATTCAGGGAAGCGTACGGGTCCTGGTGGACGATCTGCACGGCGCGGCGGAAACTGCGGAATGCGTTCGCTGGGAGGTGCCAGACATCCTGCCCGCGATACCGGACGCTTCCGGATGTCGGCCGGAGGAGACCAGCGGCAACCCTGCCGAGCGTCGTCTTCCCAGAACCGCTCTCACCGACCAGACACAGCACATCACCCAGTTCCAGACAGAACGAGACCTCCTCGACCGCACGGAGGAGCGTACGGCCGCGCCGGAAGTGGACGGAAACACCGTGCAGCTCCAGGAGCGGCTCAGGCATGACTGGCTCCTCCCAGTCGCTCCGTCCGTCGATCGAGAGACACCGCTGACCAGTAGTGACATGCGCTCCAGTGATCCGCACCCACCATGCAGAGAGGCGGATCATCGCTCCGGCAGCGGTCCGTCGCCAACTCGCAGCGCGGTGCGAAGCTACAGCCAGGAGGGAGCTCCGCGAGGCTCGGTGGTGAACCGGGGATAGAAGCAACCGTCGTGAGTGGGCCGCTCACCGGCGGCACCGCGCGGAGGAGTCCCCGCGTATACGGATGCCGTGGTCGATAGAACAGGTCGCGGACCGGAGCCAGCTCGACGATGCGGCCCGCGTACATCGTCGCGACGCGATCAGCCAGTTCGGCAGCGAGCGGGAGATCGTGCGAGATGAACACCATCGCGAAGCCGAGTTCCTGCCGGAGCGAGCGAAGGACCTCGATGATCGCGCGCTGGGTGAGGATGTCGAGAGCAGTCGTCGGCTCGTCATAGATGACGAGGCGGGGTTCCAGCAGCAGGCTCAAGGCGATCATGACACGCTGGCGCATGCCCCCGCTCAGTTCGTGCGGGTAGGACTGCAGGACACGACCGGGATCGAGCT
The DNA here is from genome assembly GCA_002898975.1 of bacterium HR27. Lineage (GTDB taxonomy): Bacteria > Chloroflexota > Chloroflexia > Thermomicrobiales > Thermomicrobiaceae > Thermomicrobium. Next base: position 2,658 of record BEID01000187.1, read on the forward strand.
GGACGAGCCGGAGCAGCCGCTCGCACTGCTCGCGGACGCGTGTGCGATCGTGAAGGCCGTGTGCTCCCGCGGTGTCCAACACCTGGTCCCAAATTTTGAGGACGGGATTGAAGGCGTTCAGGGCCCCTTGGAACACCATCGCGCATTCTTTCCAGCGGAAATCACGGAGCTCCCTGCCAGAGAGACGGACGACGTCAGTGACCCGACCGTCGCGCGTGCGATAGAGGATCTGCCCAGCGACGATCCGGGCACTCTTCGGGAGCAACCCCATGAGCGCGAGGCCGAGCGTCGTCTTCCCACAGCCACTCTCGCCGATCACCGCGAGGCTCTCGTCGGGCGCGAGGTCGAAGTGCACCCCGCGCACCGCCTGGACGACTCCACCCGCTCCCTCGTACTGGATCACGAGGTCACGCACCGAGAGTACCGGTTCGTTCAGGGATCGCCGCATCGCGAACACCTCACGACTCCCGCAGGCGTGGATTGAACAACCCTTCGAGCGAACGCGCAGCAGTGACGAGCGAGAGTTGCAAGAGCGCGATAGCCAGGACCGGTGCGAGGATGTACAGAACAGAATTCTTGAAGAAGATCGCTCCACGAATCCAGGCGAGATTGAGCATGATTCCCCAGTTTTCACCAGCGAGCGGTGCCAGCCCCAGGAAGTAGAGACCGACCTGGGCATACATCGCCGCGGTGACCCCGATGGTGAAGCTCATGACGATATAGGGGGCCATATTGGGCAGAATCTCGCGGAACAAGATATGGAAGGTACTCAAGCCGAGCGCTCGTGCCGCTTCGACGTACTCCCGTTCCTTGAGGGAGAGCACCTGCGCACGCACTGCACGGAGGAGTGTCGGCCAGGAGAGGAGACCGATCAGGAGCGCTAGCAACCAGGGGCGATCGAGCTTGACGAAGGCGGAGAGGACGACGAGCAAGGGAAACTGTGGGACCGTCAAGACCACATCGGTCACAAGCCCAGTAACCGAGTCCACGGCCCCACCGAGGTAGGCTGCCAGAGAACCGAACGTGATGGCGATCGCGGTCGACAACAGGGCTGCCAAGACTGCGACCAGGATGATCGAGCGACCACCACGGAGAACCTGGGTCAGGACATCACGCCCCTCGTAGTCCGTTCCGAGCGGGTGTTCGAGACTCGGCGGCTGGTAGATCTTCGTGACGTCCGGTTTCCCTGGCTCGGGGACGACCAGGGGTCCGAGCACCGCGAGGCCGACGAAGAACACCACACTCACGAGACCGAGGAAACCAGCCTTGTCGTGCCGGAAGAGATCAGCGAGCCAGGCAGCAACGAGTCCCAGCACCGATCGCTGACGACGCGGTAGCGTGTTGTGGACGCTCATCGGTCGCCCTCCGCAGAGTGCCGCCGGATCCGTGGATCGAGCCGACTGTACAGTAGATCGGCCAGGAGATTGGCACCGATGACGGAGACCGTGATCACGAGAAAGATTGCCTGCATCAAGGGGTAATCACGACGATTGATGGCGTCGAGGAGCACGAAACCGATCCCTTCGTAGACGAAAATCCGCTCGATGACGACCGAGCCACCGACCACGAATCCCGCAGCAATCGCCACTTGCGCGAACAGCGGGAGGACAGCATTGCGGCCGACATAGGCGCGCATGATGCGCCCATCGGAGAGTCCGCGCGCCCGAGCGACGGTGACGTAGTCTTCCTCGAGCGTGGAGAGCGTCGACGACTTCATCAGCAACATCCACGAGCCGATCGTCGTGAGCACGTAGGTGAGGATCGGCAACGCAGCGTGATAGAGAACGTCAGCCACGAAGGTCAGCGTCAATCCAGGCTGAACACCGGGTGAGATGGCACCGCGCATCTTGGTCACCGGTAGCCAACCGAGTTGTACTCCAAGAAAGACGATCAACACGATGGAGACCAGGTAGTTCGGCACAGCTTGCAAGAACGACCCGAGAGCAGTCAGCAGGTGATCGATCACGCCACCACGCCGGTAGGCCATGAGC
>BEID01000188.1 GCA_002898975.1 bacterium HR27
CCAAACTTCGGGACTATGCCGACTGAGACGATCCAGGTATTGCTGACCAGTTCGTGCACCCATCGTTCATACTCCCTTCGTCGTAGTGCCTTCCCTGAGCCGTTTCCTCATCCTCCCCCGAAATCCGGTTCGTTTTGGAGAAGAAACTGGCGATGGACGGCGTTGAACTCTTCCGGTTTTTCCCACTGTGGCCAGTGCCCAGCACCCTCGATGACGTGGAGCCTGGCACCAGGAATCCACTGCCGGAGTAACTCCGCCTCGTCGAGCCCTCCCGTTGGGTCGTGATCTGTCCAAAGGAGCAACGTCGGGGCCTGGATTTTGCCACACCACTCCGGGCTCCAGGCGTAGTGCTTCCGAATTTCCCAGTCCTGGACAGCAACGATATGTTCCATCGCTCGTTCGAATCCCGGCTGCGTATAGATGCAGTAGCGGAGGTGAACCAGCTCGTCCGTGACGAACGACTTGTCGTAGAACAGCCACTCGAGCCGAGCTCGAACGGACTCCAGGGAGGCCTCGCGCACAGCCCGCAGGCTGGACTCCTTCACCATCCTCATGACTTCCGGCTTGTTGGTGATGTTTCCCGGTGTGTTGAGGATGAGCCGATCGACCCGGGACGGGAAGTGCGCGGCTGTCCAGGCCGCGACCCAGCCGCCGAGTGATTCCCCGGAGAGGTGAGCTTTTTCGATTCCCAGGGCATCCATCAGGGCCACGAGGTGCTCGGCCAGGAAATCGATGGTGTACGGGCGGTCAGGCTTGTCGGAAAAGCCATGTCCTGCCATGTCGTAGGCAATGAGCCGGAAGGACGAGATGAGGCCGGCGAAGTTACGCGCATACGCTTCGAGATGCCCACCGGTGCCATGGATAAAGATCAAGGCCGGCCCCGAGCCACCTTCGAGGACCCGAGTACGGATACCGCCAGTCGAAACATAGTGCTGGTGGATCGGTAACCCAGCGAGTTCACCCCAGATGGTGATCGGTCGTGACATCATTGCGCTCCTACGATCTTGTTTCCTCGCGCACGGATCATGACGCCACTGCGCTGAAGAACGCGTGGATATCGCTGGCCAGTGCCACGGGATTCTCAACCGCCGGGAAGTGCCCACCGCGATCCGCTCGGTTGTAGCGCACTAAGCGGAAATACAGTTCAGCCCAGCGTCGCGGTACCTGGGCGACTTCCTTCGGGAAGGCGAGAATGGCGGTTGGAACCGGAACGACCGGCTGGCTATCTCGACTGGGTTGCCAAGGGTTCTGCAATGATTCGGCGTAGAAGCGAGCCGACGAACCGATCGTGTTGGTGAACCAGTAGAGTGAGAGTGTGGTCAGTATCCGGTCTCGTGGGTAGGCGTCTTCCACGTTTCCGGTGTGGTCGGTCCAACCGTGGAACTTCTCGACGATCCAGGCGGCCAGAGCTACGGGCGAGTCGGTGAGGTAGGCGACGGTCTGTGGCTTGGTCGCATGCATCTGGAAGTAGGCGGTCCCATACTGCCACCAGCGTGCGGTGTGCTCGGCATACGGTTGCTCTTCGGGGGCCCACAAGTCAGGCGGGATAGGCGCGAAGTCCAGTGGGAAGGGCATGGATGTGTGGAGACCGACGATAGCTTCTGGGTACTTGTGCGCCAGCTGCTCAGCGACCAATGCACCCCAGTCAGCGCCGTAGACGCCGTAGCGTGATACCCCGAGCACACCCGTCATCAGCTGGTGCATGAGGTCCGCCACTGCGACGAACCCGAGCTTGGGCTTGACCAGTGGACTGGAGAAGCCATAGCCAGGGAGTTCAGCGACGATGACGTCGAAATCCTCCATGAGGCGAGGGATGATATCACGGAAGTCCCAGAAAGTCCAGGGCCAACCACCGAGGAGGAGGAGGGGCAAAGCCCCTTGCTTCCCGGCCCGGAGATAATGAATTGGCTGGCCATCCAGGGTGACACGGTAGTGGGCGTACTGGTTCATTTCTCGCTCGTGCGCCCGCCAATCGTACCCTTCTGCCCAGTAGGCGACGAGCATACGGAGATAACTCTCGTTCGTTCCGTAGTGCCAGGTATCATTGGCGAGGTCGCCAGGCCAGCGAGCCTGGGTCAGGCGTCGCCGCAGGTCATCCACATCTGCCTGCGCAACTGCGATCGTAAACCGCTCGGACATCGCCTGCCTCCCTTCAGAGGTTGTCGCCGCCCGCGGCGGCAACGGCACCGCGGATGCCATATCCACCGTCGCAGTGGATGATCACGCCCGTTAGTCCGGCGGCATCGTCGGAAGCGAGAAAAGCGGCGACCGCGGCGTGATCCTCAGAGCTATTGACGCGGCGTAGCGGAGTCGACTGCTTGATGAAGTCGTCTAGTCCCGGCATGTCGAAGAGGGACCGCTTGTCGGGATCCCCGAATTCGGCTCCAATAGCTAGTGCGTTGCGGAGATCGGTGAAGGTGCCACCCGGAGCGATGCCATTAACCCGGATCTTTGGGGCGAACTCGTAGGCCAACTCGCGGATGAGACCGACGACCGCGTGCTTCGTCGCCGTGTAGATGATTCCGCCCTGATTGGTGTAGAAGCCAGCAGTCGACGCGGTATAGAGCAATGTCCCGCGTGTCTTGAGGAGTTCCGGATAGGCGGCATAGGCACCGAGCAAATACGCCTTGACGTTCACGTTGAAAACGCGGTCGAACATCTGGCTGAGGAGATCGGCGCTCTGGTACTGGTACAAGGCGAGGAATCCATCGAAAACCCCGGCATTGCCGAAGAAGACATCGAGCCGGCCGAACCGTTCGACCGCGGTCGCTACAGCCCGCTGGTTGGCCTCGAAGGAGGTGACGTCGGCCTGCACCGGGACAACGGCATTGCCGAGTTCCCGGGCGAGTGCTTCGACCCGTTCCCCGTGCAGATCACAGGCAACCACCCGAGCTCCTTCTCGCACGAACCGCTCTGTGATCGCCTTACCGATGCCCGATCCAGCACCCGTAACGACAGCGACCTTGCCTTCCAATCGACCAGCCATCGGACAACCTCCTCTCCGCGTAAAACTAACAACCGTTAACTACAGAGTGACTCGAGCTGCCACGGCGTGGACCGCGGCGGTGCAAGAGCGCCGGATAGCGGCGCGCCGGTAGCCTGTGATCCAGGCGATGCTGGAACATCTGACGGCGAGTCTGTCGCGGGTGGTGCTCGAGGATCAGGTTCGTCAGTGGCCTCGCAGTACACAGGAGGACGAACCCAGCGGCAGCATCTTCTGGGAAGTACATCACGGCATCCGAATGATCCACCATCCCTTCGATCAGCCGTGCGGCGCAGGCAAGACACCAGCCTTGCTCGCACGCCTTGGGCCAGTGATAACCAGGAAGTTGCTCGCTCACAGAGTACAGCAGGTACTCGTCGGTGGGCACTTCTAAGCGCACCGTTCGCTCCGGGAGCCGAAGCTCGACGGTTACCGTTCGTCGCTCGGTTGTGTTGTGTCGCTGCATGACCTGCTCCTCCTCACCAGCGCGTGTCGGGAAGCGGTACCCCGCGTACCTCGCCGCGTGCATACCAGAGGGCGCTCCGAACGATGCGTACGATGATCGGAATTTCGTCTGGGGCGCGTGGCGCGAAGATGATGAGTGTCTGTGGTGGGATCGGGCCCGACATGTAGCGTGCCAGGGGATGGATCGTGCCCCACCCTTGCCGTACCACAAACGCAGCCCATTCCGGCCGCAACCGCAGCTCGCAGCTACCGTCGGGGCGAACAACGGCGAAAGCGGTACCCCTGATGAAGGCTTCCGGTTGACCACATGCCAAATCTTCATCCAGTACGACCACCATCGTGCGGTTCGGGTAGCCACGGTGCTCGTAGGGCACGAGCTGGCAAGCGGGTAGTCGTGAGAGTTTGGCGAGCAGCAGGGCATGGACGGGTTCCGGCGCCGTGTCCTCGACTTGCAGGCACGGGAAGGAAACAGCCAGCCGAGGCGTAGGCCCGTCACGGCTGGGTAGACCCTCGAGTTCGTCCGGAAACCAGAGGTCACGCGAACGGGTCCGCATGGATACGATTCCTCGGTACCCCAGCATCGACGAGAAGCCGCTCGACCGCTGTGACCATGCCCGGCGGACCGGCCACGAAGCAGCGCATGAACTGGTGGTCCTCGGCCAACTGGTCGAGGGCAAGGTGTGCCGTCACCGGCCCGATGAGGCCAGTCCAGCCATCGGTCGGTCGATCGACGGTGAAGGTGATGTCTCCTCCAAGCCGCTCGACTAGTTTAGCGAGTTCAGCGGCGAAGGCGAGATGCTGAGGGGTGGCTGCCCCGTAGACGACGCGTACAGCCGGGCGGTCGTGGGTGTGCAGCAGGGCCCGAAGCATGGCGCGAATAGGCGCGATACCGGTCCCCCCAGCGATGAACCAAAGCGTGGGCGCGAGACGGAGGTAGGCACCCCCGTACGGTACTTGGAGGACGAGCGAGGACCCGGCGGGGAGTTCGGCTAGCCGTGGGCTGACGACGCCCGTCGGGTAGACACGAATCAAAAACGTGAGGACACGAGTCCCGAGCGGTGAGCTCGGATTGATCATCGAGTAACAGCGGCGGTGACCGTCGATTTCGAGAATCGCGTACTGGCCCGGGAAGTACCGGACGGGCTGCTCGGCTCGCAGAGTGAGCAGGAAGAGGTCGTCTGCA
>BEID01000189.1 GCA_002898975.1 bacterium HR27
ATCGTTTCAAGCCCTCATAGGTACTGTCGAAACAATCTGGTCGGTCACGCCCGTCGAGGGTGCGACGGGGTTTCAAGCCCTCATAGGTACTGTCGAAACCCAAGGCCGACCGCGTCGGTACGGGATTCGTCTGCGGCGAGTATAACCCGAGGATTTCGCTGGATCAAGCCAGCTCACCGCGACGATTTTGCCTTCATACTAGGCAGCGGCGCCAACCATTTCGCTCCGTCGACCCCCCGGCTTTCGTGCACGACCGGAGGTCGACGCGCCCGATGCCCACCCCTCCCACCCCGCACCGGGCACAGCGAACCAGCAGTGCTCCCACCATCCTGGCTACCACGTCCGGCACGTTCCGCAGCATGACGGGAAAACCTTCACATCCTGGGACCACACGGCACGCCTGCCATCGACTGTGCATACACCCCGCACTTCTGTCGAATGCCGTCGACCCTCCGTTCGGTTCCCCCGCGTAACCCAAGAGCCAGCCAACCAAGCGATCCAATCGACGCTGTTTGGTTGGTTTGGCTCGCTCGGTCGGTGCACAATGGACGTTGGCACCGCGCATTCCGCCAGCTACGGTCTTCCCGACTGGCGCTGCAGGGAGGAACGATGCAGATCCGGCTCGACCGTACGACTCGCGTCCCGCTCTACCGGCAGCTCGCCGACCAGCTCCGGCGCCGCATCCTCAGCGGTGAGCTTCCACCAGGGACGAGGCTCCCACCGGAGCGCCGGCTGGCTGCCATGCTCGGTATCAACCGGTCCACGGTCGTCAGCGCCTACCGTGAGCTCGCGGCCGAGGGACTCATCGCTGGCCACGTCGGTCGCGGCACGGTCGTGGTCGACCCGAACCGGGCCGACACCGCCGATGCTCGCGCGAACGGTGTTCCCTGGCCCCAACTCTTCGCTCCGCTGGCAGCTGCGCTCTACGACCCAGCCCTCGAGGACGCGATGGCGGCCTCCGCTCGCCCCGACGTGATCTCCTTCGCAACGGGCCAGCCAGCCCCGGAATGCTACCCGATCCCAGCAGTCCGCCAGCTCCTCGACGAGGCGCTCCACCGCGAGGGGCCTCGTCTCCTGCAGTACTGCCCCACCGAGGGCTATCCGCCGCTGCGCGAAGCGATCGCTGCCTGGTCACGCGCAGCCGGTATTCACTGCACGCCGGACCAGGTGCTGGTCGTCTCCGGATCACAACAGGGGCTCTATCTCATCGCTCGTGCCCTGCTCGAGCCGGGCGATCTCGTTGCGGTCGAAGCACCGACCTACGTTGGTGCGCTGCAAATTTTCCGCGCGCTCGGCGCCCGGCTCCTCCCTATCCCGACCGACGAGTTCGGCATGCGGGTGAGCGTCCTCGAGCAGGCACTCCAGCACCGCCGGCCGAAACTCATCTACACCTTGCCGACCTTCCAGAACCCTTCCGGCATCACCCTCTCACTCGATCGACGCCGCCGGCTCCTCGAAGTGGCCGCGCGAGCCGGTATCCCGGTCGTCGAGGACGATCCCTATCGCGAACTCTGGTACGAGAGCCCACCGCCACCACCGCTGGCCGCACTCGACGATGCCGGCATCGTCATCTCGCTCACCACCGTCTCCAAGATCCTCTTTCCAGGCTTCCGCATCGGTTGGCTCATCGCCCCTTGGCCAGTCGTCCAGCAACTCACGCTGGTCAAACAGCTGGTCGACCTTGATACCAACCCGCTCATGCAGTGGGCCATCTGGGCATTCCTGGAGCGAGGATTGCTCGGACCGCACCTGGAAGAACTCCGCACGACCTACCGCACGCGGCGTGACCTGCTCGCCGAGGCACTCCGGCGTGAACTCGGGGAGACGGTGCGCTTCACCGTCCCAGCTGGTGGGCTCTACCTCTGGTGTCTCCTCCCAGACGAGGTCCGCGTACGCGACCTCCTTCCCGAGGCAGCCCGACGCGGCGTCGCATTCGCGCCCGGCGAGAGTTTCTTCGTCGATCCCACCGCCGGGCGGCACTGGATGCGACTGAACTTCACCTATCCCAACCCACCGGCAATCGTCGAGGGCGTGCGGCGACTCGCCCAGGCGATCACCGCTGTCCGCGAGACGCGGACACTCGCTCGGCATGCTCCGGCACCGATCGTGTAGCGGAAAGGAGGTGACGAGATGCACGAGACGAACAGCACGATCGAACAGGCGACCTGGCGGACCAAGGTCGGCCTGGCCCAGATGCTCAAGGGCGGCGTCATCATGGACGTGGTGACGCCGGAACAGGCTCAGATCGCCGAAGAGGCAGGGGCCGTCGCCGTGATGGCGCTCGAGCGCGTGCCGGCTGACATCCGCCGCGAGGGTGGTGTGGCCCGCATGGCCGACCCGGAACGGATCCTGCGCATCAAGGAGGCCGTGACGATTCCCGTCATGGCGAAGGTCCGCATCGGTCACTTCGTCGAAGCACAAATTCTGGAGGCGATCGGGGTCGACTTCATCGATGAAAGCGAAGTGCTCACCCCGGCCGACGACCGCTACCACATCGACAAGCACCAGTTCCGCGTTCCCTTCGTCTGCGGTGCTCGCGATCTCGGGGAAGCCTTGCGACGGATCGCCGAAGGAGCCGCGATGATCCGCAGCAAAGGCGAGGCGGGCACCGGGAACATCGTCGAAGCGGTCCGGCACCTGCGCGATATCCTCGATGGGATCCGCCGTCTCGCCGCGCTTCCGCGCGAGGAACTGGTGACGGCGGCCAAGGAACTCGGCGCACCGTACGAGCTCGTGCGCGAGGTCGCCGAGCAGGGACGGTTGCCCGTCGTGCTCTTCTGTGCTGGTGGCGTGGCGACGCCGGCCGACGCGGCACTGGTCATGCAGCTGGGCGCCGAGGGCGTCTTCGTCGGCTCCGGCATCTTCAAGTCGGAGAACCCATTCGCCCGTGCCAAAGCCATCGTCGAGGCGGTCACGCACTATCGGGATCCGGAGGTATTGGCGCGCGTCTCGCGCGGTCTCGGCGAAGCGATGCCGGGGATCGACCTGGCGACCCTGGCGCCCGAGCAACGCCTGGCACCGCGCGGCTGGTGAGGAGGGAACCGATGAGCCTGACCATCGGCGTGCTCGCGCTCCAGGGCGACTTCGCTGAGCACTGCGCCGCGTTGCGGCGGCTCGGTGTGCCGGCACGCGAAGTGCGGACGGTACGCGACCTCGACGGCGTGGCCGGGCTCATCATCCCGGGCGGGGAGAGCACGACGATCGGCCGGCTGCTCGAGCGCTTCGACCTGGTCGAGCCGATCCGCGCCTTCGCCCGAACCGGGCGACCGATCTGGGGCACCTGTGCTGGTCTCATCGTGCTCGCCCGGGAAGTCGACCCGGAAACGCGTGCCCGGCACCAGCCGCTCCTCGGCCTGCTGGACATCACCGTGCGCCGGAACGCTTTCGGTTCACAGCGCGAGAGCTTCGAGTGCGACCTCCTCGTCGAGCCGCTCGGCCCGCCACCGCTCCGGGCGGTATTCATCCGTGCACCGGTTGTCTCCGTCGTCGGTCCCGGTGTCGAGGTGCTCGCCCGCTTGCCGGACGGCAGGCCAGTCGCGGTGCGCGCAGGCAACGTGATCGGCACGGCGTTCCATCCAGAACTCACCGAGGATCTCCGGTTCCACGCCTGGTTCTGCTCGCTGGCCGAGGCCGGCAACGTCCGCGCTGCCTGAGTGCAATTCCACCCCACGCTCGACGAGCAGCGTGCACCGGTCTGGTGCACGCTGCGCTGTTTCCCCTCGCTCTGCACCCGCGGGCATCTCTGTGTCAGACTTGTCTGCTCTGCCATGAGAGCGGCAGCAGGAGAAAGGAGCTGCACCATGGTGCCTGAACTCCCGACGCTGGGGAAGATCTCGCGGGACGTTTTCGACCGGATCATCTTGCCGAATCTGGGTGCGCCGTCACCACAGGTCCTCGTCCCGCCACAGCACGGGGTCGATGTCGGCATCGTCGATCTCGGTAACGGGCAGGTCATGGCGATCACCACCGATCCGGTCTTCATCGTCCCTGCCTACGGCTGGGAACGGGCAGCCTGGTTCGCCGTACACATCCTGGCCTCGGATGCTGCGACCAGCGGACTGAAACCGACGTTAATGGCCATCGACTTGAACTTGCCGCTGTCGATCACCGCCGAGGAACTGTCGATCCTGTGGACGACGATCCACCGCGTCTGTGCGGAACTCGGCATCACGATCGTGGCTGGGCACACCGCCCGGTACGAAGGGTGTAACTACCCGATGGTCGGAGGTGCGACGGTGATGGCGATCGGGCCGGCCGACCGCTACGTGACACCCAAGATGGCACGGGTCGGCGACCTCGTGGTGGTGACGAAGGGAGCAGCGATCGAAGCGGCCGGGCTGTTTGCGGTCAGCTTTCCGGACCGCATTGCGGCGGCCTACGGGCGGGACTTCGCCGAGCAGGCGCAAGCGCTCTTCTGGCAGATGAGCGTCGTCGAGGACGCACTGACCGCAGCCAGCATCGGTGTGCGCGACGAGGGCGTGACCGCGATGCACGATGCGACCGAATGCGGGGTGTACGGTGGGCTGGTCGAGGTCGCTGAGGCGTCGGGTGTCGGGCTGCGGATCGAGCAGGAGCGGATCATCCTGCGTGAGGACGTGGCGAAGATTTGCCAGTTGTTCGGGATGAAC
>BEID01000190.1 GCA_002898975.1 bacterium HR27
CCACATCGTCGCCGAGGACGACGACACGCGCGGGCGCTCGCGCCGACACGTCTGTTTCGAGGTCGAGGATCTGGCAGCCATTCGCGCCCGGTTGACCGAGGCTGGCTATCAGCCGTACGACGCTGCACCGATCCCGGGTCGTCCGCGCTTCTTCTGCCTTGATCCGTTCGGCAACCTGCTCGAGTTCATGGTGTTCGCGGCGGAGTGAAGGGCTCCATTCGTCGACTCGTGCGCGTGGACGGAGTGGCCGAGACGAGCCGCTGGCTGATCAGGTCTTCCCACCCGTGGCAGTAACCCTCTGCCTTGTCAGAGCCGATCGCTCGGCCCATACTCCTCTGAAGCGGTGCGGAGTGGCGCCGGCCACGGCCGTCCGGCGCCGTGCGTTCGTCGAGGAGGTGGAACGATGGATCTCGGTCTCCGGGGAAAGGTCGCGATGGTCGCGGCCGCCAGCCAGGGACTCGGCAAGGCGGTCGCGCTCGGTTTCGCCCGCGAAGGGGCGAACCTGGCCATCTGCAGCCGCAATCAGGCCGCGCTGGAGGCAGTCGCAGCGGAAGCGCGCACCAGCGGCGTCGACGTCCTCGCGGTTCCTGCCGACCTGACCCGGGCCGAGGATATCGCGAAATTCGTCGAGAAATCCATCGCGCACTTCGGCGGCGTCGACATCCTCGTGACGAATGCCGGTGGCCCACCAGCCGGAACGTTCCAGGACTTCGCTGACGACGCGCCGTGGCAGGCAGCGTTCGAGCTCACCTTGCTGAGCGCCGTACGCTTGATCCGCGGCGTCCTCCCCTCGATGCGGGCTCGCGGTGGGGGCGCGATCATCGTGATGACCTCGTCGTCGATCAAGGTGCCGATTCCCAACCTCATCCTCTCCAACGTCTTCCGGGCCGGCGTGGCTGCTCTGGCCAAGACGCTCGCTGAGGAGCTGGCACCCTACAACATCCGGGTCAACAACGTGTTGCCGGGTCGGATCGCGACGGAACGACTCCTGTACCTCGACCAGGTGAATGCCGAGCGGGCAGGTGTGAGCGTCGAGGAGATACGGCAGCGGACGATCGCCCAGATCCCGATGGGACGCTACGGTGATCCCGAGGAATTCGCCAATGCTGTCGTCTTCCTGGCCTCGGAGCGAGCCAGCTACATCACCGGCGCATCCCTCCAGGTCGACGGCGGCTATATCAAGTGCATCTATTGACGTGCCTGTCGGCTAACGCGTTCCGGGAGAGGCGACCGGCCTCTCCCGCTTCTTTTTGCGCCCGCCGCACGGTGCAGCCGTCCAGCCTCAGCCGACCGGCCAGAGTGGAGAACGACCCAGACCGAGCAGCGTGAGCACGAGCAGCCACAGCTCGAGCACGAGTCCGCCGAGCAGTATCGCCCAGTCGAGCCGGCGGAGCTGAAGATCACCGAAGCGCAGCCGCGTGCCGCGCGCACCGACACCCCGCACGGCCAGGGCCCAGGCGAGTTGCTGGGCCTGGCGAAAAGTCGCCGCGAGCGCGACCGAAAGGACGGGGAGCAACGCCCGCAGCCGCGCCATCCCGCGTTCCGGGATGACCCAGCCACGCGTCTGCAGCGCCTCGGCCGCCGTCGTGAAGGTCTGGGCGAAAACCGGAACGAAGCGGAGTCCGATCGCGAGCGCCAACCCGATGCTGGCCGGGAGGCCGAGCCGCACCAGACTGTGGACGAGCGCGCGTTCGCTGGTCGTGGCGTACCAGACGAGCGCCAGCATGGCGAGCACCACCAGCCGGAGCGCCGCAGCCAGTGCCGCCAGCACCGCCGGGAGGGTGAGCACGACCGGGCCGACCGCTACGAGCACCGGTTCACCGCCCCGATCGAAGAGCGGTCGCAGAAGGAGCACGAGCAGGAGCAGCGGCGCGAGCGCCCGCCAGAGGTCGCCGAGGCGACGCCACCCGAACCCACCCCCGTAGCGGAGCAGCAGATGCAGCAGGGCGGTACAGGCGAGCAAAACGAGTGCACTGTCCCAAAGCAGCACGGGAACAGCAGCCCCGATCGCGAGCGCGAGCTTGACGCGCGCGTCGAGCCGCACGAGCACCGGCGGAGTCCCGGCGTTGGCCGCCGTACCGCCAGCCGGAGCGGTCGGCGCAGGCTTAGGGTCAGGACGCGGATGCCGTCCGGCCCGACGCTGCCCCACCGCCGCTGCGGCTGGTGCACCCAACGCTGCGACGAGCTCGGCCGGATCGAGCGCCGGCGGGAGCGCGAGCGCGTGGGCAACCACCGTGACCGGAAGCGGCTCGAGCGCACAGGAGCGGAGCAAGGCGGCATCGCCGAGGACATCGCGCGGCGATCCCTCAGCACGGACGGTCCCCTCGTGGAGCAGCACGACTCGCTGGGCACAGCGCGCCACGAATCGGAGGTCGTGGCTAACGAGCAGCACCGCTCCACCGGCCCGGGTATGCGCCGTGAGGAGTTCCGCCAGCAGGGCCCGACCGCTCTCGTCCAGTGCGCTCGTCGGTTCGTCGAGGACGAGGAGGGCCGGCTGGCGGGCAGCCGCGGCCGCGATCGCGACGAGCTGCCGTCGGCCGCGACCGAGCACGGCCAGTGGCAGGTCGGCACAGTCCGCCAGGCCAAAACGCCGGAGCATCTCCTCCGTCCGCTGTGCGACAGTACGTGCATCCCACCCCGCCTGCTGGAGGACGAAAGCGATCTCGGCGCGCGCAGTCGCCCGGACGAGCTGGTGGTCGGGGTTCTGCGCGACATACCCGACGGTGCGGGCTAGCTCCGCGATCGTTCGGCTGCGGGTGTCCTCTCCGGCCACGAGCACGCGACCGGCGCTCGGCCGTAGCGCACCGATGATATGCCGGGCCAGGGTCGTCTTGCCCGACCCGTTCGGTCCGACGAGTGCGACCACCTCGCCACGATAAAGGACGAGGTCGATGCCGCGGAGGACATCCGGGCCATCGCCATAGCGGAACGTGACGTGCTCAACGCGGAGCAGCGGCGATTCTCCTGCGCGCTCGGGCCCGGCAGCCACGATCGGCCGGTCGAGCTGCGCGGCATCCTCTCCGGCACGGTCAATGCCGCACGATCGCAACGCCGCCACCGCCTCCTCGACGCGCCGAAAGAGTGGGAGAGTCGGACAGCCCGGGACTGCCCGTAACGCCTGAGTCAGCTCGGCCAGCTGGGGCAGTGCCACGCCGAGCCGCGCGAGCGGCGTGCGGTCGGCGAAGGCGACTTCGGCCGGTGCGTCGAGCACGAGCCGACCCTCCGCCAGCCCGAGGACTCGTTCCACCAGCGGCAGGAGGAAATCGGTGTCACGCTCCGCCAGGACGACCGTCAACGGACGCCCCTCGGAGGAGCAGAGGGCGGTGAGTGCCTGCTGCAGCTCCACTTTCCCGCGCGGATCGAGCTGGGCAGTGGGTTGGTCGAGCACGAGGACTTCCGGTTCACGGGCGAGCGCGATTGCCAGAGCGAGTCGCTGCTTCTGGCCACCCGAGAGCTGTCCAGCCGGACGGTCGGCCAGCCTTGCCAGCCCGACCAGTGCGAGCGCGCGCTGCACCCGCTGGTCGATCTCTGCTGGCGGGAGGCCAGCCAGCTCGAGCGCGAAGGCGACCTCGTCCGCGACGCTCAGTCCGATGAGGTTCGCTTCTGGGTCCTCGAAGACGATACCGACCCGGCGAGCGAGTTCGGAGGGGGTTACGCTCGTAGTCTCGCAGCCCGCGACCTCGAGCCAGCCACGAACCGTACCTCCGGTCTCGTGCGGTACGATCCCGGCGAGCGCCAGGCACAGTGTCGTCAGCCCACTTCCGCTCGCGCCGACCAAGCCAGCCACCTGACCGACCGGGATGGTGAGATTGAGCTGGTCGAGCGCAGTCCGCGGTGGTTGACCGGGTACGAGCGGCGGGTACCGGTAGGTAAAGCCCGACGCCCGCACAGCCGGAGCGGCGAGCTGCGTGTCGGGCGGCGGCCGCGTCGGCCCGGAAGCGGCGGTCATCGGTCGAGACTCCAGCCGGTCGTGCGGGGACGAGCGGTCATGCGGTCAGCGTCGCACGGCTCCATCACGCCTCGCGGCGGAAGCGTCCGGGTGAGAGGCGTGCCAGTGCGACCCCGAACGTCTCGCGGAAGAGCACGGTCAGCGCGATGCCGCCAACGGCACCCGACACGACCTGCCAGAGATTGAAGGGGATGTTCGCCGTAGCAGTCGCGAGGCCGATCCGGAGCACGGCGATCTCCCAGAGGAAGTAGCCAGCAACGATGATGACGCCGCCGATGACCGTCGCGAGGATCATCCGCCACACACCGGCTCGCCAGCCGATCCAACCCGCGAGGAACCCCTGCAGCCCGTGCAGGACGAAGGTCGCGGGTGCGTACTGACCGTAGCCGCTCGTGAGATCGGCGAGCATCGGGCCGAGCGCACCGCTGATGCCGCCGACGAGCGGGCCAAACAGAAAGGCGCCGGTGTAGATCGCGATATCGCCCAGATGAATGTACCCGCTCGGAATCGGCACCTGGATAAAGCGCGTGGCGACGAACACGACAGCGATCAGCACGCCGCTCAGCGCGATCGCGAGCGGCGTCAGTGCCAGACGCTCTCGTTCCGGCTGTGGGGCAGACATGACCCACCTCCTCTCCATGAAGAGTCAGC
>BEID01000191.1 GCA_002898975.1 bacterium HR27
TGAGCGACGAACCTGTCCGCACGGTCGTCCGCACGCCGGACGGTGACCTCTCCTTCCAGGAATATTTCGTGCGCCGGCGCCGGCAAGATCCGGTACTCGCGGTGCGCTTCGAGGGCATCGAGCAGGCCCGTCCCACCCTGGAGTGCGAGCGAGCGTTGGAGGAAGCGGACGTCGTCGTCCTCGCACCATCCAACCCGATCGTCAGCATCGGCCCGATTCTCGCCCTGCCCGGCTTCCGCGAACGTATGCGCCGTGCCACCGTCCCGATCGTGGCCGTGAGCCCGATCGTCGGAGGCCGCGCCCTGAAAGGGCCGGCTGACCGGATGCTCGCCTCGCTCGGCTACGATGTGTCGCCACTCGGTGTCGCCCGCCTGTACCAGGACTTTCTCGACGGACTGGTCATCGACGTACAGGATGCCGCTCTCGCCGAAGCGATCAGGGGCCTCGGGATCGAACCCTACGTCACCGACGCCGTCATGCACGATGAGGCCGACCGTGCTCGGCTCGCTCGGGAGACACTCGCCTTCGCTCTCCAACTCCACGGAGTCTCCCGGTGATGCGCGCGCTCGCTGTCGTACCTGTCCAAAGGCTCGACCACGCGAAGTCGCGTCTCGCTGCTGTGCTCGACCCACTCTCGCGTCGCTCGCTCGTGCTGCAGCTCGCCGAGCGGACCGTCCGAATTCTCTGTACGGTACCGGGCATCGACGAAGTAGCACTCGTCACGCCTGATCCAAACGTTGCCGCCTCGGCACGCTCCTGGGGAGCTATTCCGCTCGAGCAGACCGACCAGGGTCTCGATCGGGCTATCGCCGTCGCGCAGCGATACGCGGTAGCCCGATCCTTCTCTGCTGTGCTCGTCGTTTTGGGTGACTTGCCGTTGCTGGAGGCACCGCCTGTCCGTACAGCGCTCGCGCTGCTGGAACCGTACAGCGTCGTGCTCGCGCCGGACCGCCACGGCACCGGGACGAACCTTCTCGCATTTTCTCCTCCCGACCTTCCTATCCCCTCGTTCGGGCACGACAGCCGAGCACGACATCGTCTCGCTGCGCGCCGCGCTCGGTGTACCCTTCGGGAGGTGTGGGCGCTGCCGCTCGCGCTCGACCTCGACACGCCCGAGGATCTGGCTCTGGTGCGCGGCGTCAGCACGCGAGAGGGGGAAACGTGACGGAGCAACAACTCGCGGTAACCCGTTGGGGGGTCTTTATCGTCGCGCTCGGTGCTGCTCTCTGGGCTACTGATGCGCCGATCCGTAAACCACTGGCGGACAAGCTGCCAGCTACCTCGATCGTCTTCGCGGAGCACCTGTTTCTCGCACTCTACGGTCTCCCCGTCCTCCGGTGGCAGCGACGGACGCTGCAGCGGCTGTCCTCGCGCGGGTGGCTAGCGCTCCTCGTCATCGCCTGGGGGGCTTCCGGCCTCGCGACCGTGCTGTTCACCGCCGCCTTCCGTATCGGCAACCCGACTACCGTTATCCTGTTGCAGAAGGTGCAGCCGCTCATCGCCGTCCTGCTAGCTGCTGCCTTGCTCCGCGAGCGGTTGCCGCGCCTGTACTGGCCCTGCTTCGTCGCTGCTCTCGCTGGTGCCTACCTCGTCTCGTTCGGTCGCGACGCCCTCGAGCCACTCTGGCTCCTGCCACGCGAGCGCATCCTCACCGCTCTCCTGGCCCTGAGTGCAGCCACACTCTGGGGCAGCGCGACCGTGCTCGGTCGCTACGTCCTCACGACCGTCCCCTTCCCCGTCCTCGCCGCCGCGCGGTTCGTGTTCGCCCTTCCCTTCCTCGCCGTCCTCGCGCTGCTCGAGGGAACGTTCGTGCGGACCTTCACCGTCGGCCTCGCGCAGGACGCGCCGCGCTTGTTCTTCCTCGCTCTCGTGCCAGGGCTGATCGCGATGCTGATCTACTACCTCGGCCTGCGACACACCCGGGCCTCGTACGCGACACTGGCCGAACTCGCCTTCCCCGCCCTCGCGATCGTCGTAAACTGGCTCACCCTCGGCGCGACGATCGACCTCATTCAGCTTGCCGGATTCGTTATCCTGTGGATGGCGATTACTGCACTCTCGTGGATCCCAGCTCCCGCACCGGCTGGCGAGCCACGTCCCGCGACACCGGTCACGTGAGACGATGTCTGGTGACGAACGTTCCGTACCGCCACCGCTCGTACCGCTTCCCGACCCGGCCCAGCTCCCGGGTGCGCGAGCGCTCGATCTTCCCGAACTCATCCGCGGCCGCCGCTCAGTCCGTCGGTTACGCTCCGATCCGGTTCCACCCGAACTGGTCACGGCTGTACTCGAGGCCGCCTGCTGGGCTCCTTCTCCGCACGGTACGCAACCCTGGCGCTTCGTCGTGCTGACCCGCGACGAGCGCAAGCGGGAACTCGCCGAGGCGATGGCCGACGCTTGGCGACACCACCTGGCGATGGACGGCCAGGACGACGAGACCATCGCGCGTCGCCTGGCTGGCTCGCAACGACGACTCCGCGAAGCGCCCGTCCTGATCCTCGTCTGCCTCGACCCAAGCGACCTCGACCGGTATCCCGATGCGGAGCGTCAGCAGGCCGAGCGCATCATGGCTATCCAGAGCCTCGGCGCAGCGGTGCAGAACCTGCTCCTCATGGCCTACCGCCTCGGCCTCGACACCGGCTGGATGTGCGCTCCCCTTTTCTGCCCTGACGTGGTGCGCCGTGTTCTGGATCTCCCAGAGTATCTGGAACCGCAGGCACTCGTGACGCTCGGCTATGCGGCAGCCGACCCACAGCGACGGCCACGGCGACCGCTCGACCGGTTGATCGTCGCCTGGGAGTGACGCGATGCGTCGGTTCGCGATCCTCGTACTCCTGCTGGTCCTCACTGCATGCGCTCCAGCAGCATCGCCTGACGGCGCAGCCACACGAAGCGCACCGGTCAGTCCCCTCGTCACGCCGGCCGGGCTGCGAACGCCGGATCAGCCAGCGGATCGGCGCGCGGTCACCGCTACGCCCTCCGCCGGTTCCGCCCCGTCCGCAGATCGTGCTACCGTGCGCACCGTCATCGACGGGGACACGCTGACGGTGCGCACCGCTCGCGGTGAAGCCGTCGTGCGGCTGATCGGGATCGACGCTCCCGAGCGAGGAAGCGATGGCCGTCCACCGGAGTGCTACTACGAAGAGGCGACACGAGTGCTCGCCGAGCTGGCCCCACCCGGCACGGTCGTCCTGCTCGAACGCGATATCAGCGAAACCGACCAGTACGGTCGGCTCCTGCGGTACGTATGGATCGACCGGAACGGGCAGCGGTCGCTCCTGAACGAGGAACTGGTGCGACGTGGTGCCGCCGTGGCGCGCGAGTACCCGCCGGATACACGGTACGCTGACCGCTTGGCGGCGGCACAGCGGGTTGCCCAGGCGAACGGCGCTGGACTGTGGGGAGCCTGCAGCAAGCCAGCCGTAGCGCCGACCCCCTCGGCTCCACCGGCACGCGGTACCGATTGCGACCCGAGCTATCCGGATATGTGTGTGCCACCCCCACCGCCTGACCTCGACTGCCGGGATATCCCGTATCGCCGCTTCCGTGTGCAGCCCCCTGATCCCCACCGCTTCGACTCCGACCGGGACGGCATCGGCTGCGAATCCGGCTGAGCAGGAACCCGCCACTCCCCTCGGCGTCGACCGATCCGCCGGAGCGCACGGTTCGGCCATGCCGAACCACCGTCTGGTGAGGGATTCCACAGCGCCGTACACTTGACACGCCACGCGTGCGGACCCATGAAGGAGGAAGCGCATGGCTGAACGGGTCGATGTCGCCCCAGTGATCGGTGTCCGCGAGTTGCACGATGTCGAGATCGCTGAGGCGTATGTCGAAGCGCTGCTGGCTCGCGGTGTCTCCTATCTCTTCCTGAATCCCGGCACGGATACCTTTCCGATACAGGAAGCAGTCGCCAAGCGACGCGCACTCGGCCAGCCGACCATCGAGGTCGTGCTCTGTCCCTTCGAAGTCCCCGCCCTCGCTGCCGCCCACGGGTATTACGCTGTCTCGGGTCGCCCACAGGCCGTTCTCGTTCACGTCGACGTCGGGACGCAAAACCTCGGTGCCATGGTCCACAACGCTCAGCGCGGACGCGCCGCTGTCCTCCTCAGTGCCGGGCGAGCACCCTACACCACCGACCCTTCGGTTCGCGGAACCCGCGACGGCTATATCCACTGGCTGCAGGAGCAACTCGACCAGCACGGCATCGTGCGGAACTACGTGAAGTGGGATTACGAACTGCGCCGGGCCGATCAGGTCGGTGAGGTGATCGCCCGCGCCTATCAGATCGCGGAGAGCGACCCGGCCGGACCGGTCTATCTGACGCTTCCGCGCGAAGTCCTCATGGAGCGCGTCGAGCAGGTCCGGATTCCTGACCCACGCCGCTTCCCGCCGGTTCGTCTCGGTGCTGGCGATCCGGATCTCCTGCGCCGCGCCGCTGAACTCCTGGTCAGGGCAGAGCGTCCGCTCGTCCTCACCTCGACGTCCGGCCGGACCCAGGTCGGCTGGGACGGGCTGATCGAGCTGGCCGAGCTCCTCGCGATGCCGGTCGTCGAATG
>BEID01000192.1 GCA_002898975.1 bacterium HR27
AGCACCGTGCCCGGCGTCACAGTGGCTGTCGTCGCGGAGGGAACAGGTATGGTGAATGCTGTGGGAGATGCGGGATGCGCGGTCGGCTCTGGGCTCCGCACGAACCGGCAGCCACCGAGTAGCACGACCAGCAAGACGATCAGCCGAATCGCGCGCTGCCGGCTCATCGATCGGCTCCGGTGTCGCGCGAGCGGCGCTGAGCGAGGGTAGCGAGGATGCGCTCGACGACTTCCTCGATCGTCAGTTTCCCGGTTTCCAAAACGAGGTCGGCATGGGCGCGAGCTGTGGCGAGCCGTTCCTGCTCCGTACGGTACAGCCACTCCGGCCAATCCGGGCCGCGCCGTGCGCGCACCGTCTCCAGGCTCGCATCGAGGAAGACGACGAGATCAGGATTCGGGCGTCGCCAGAGGTCGCGGATGATCGAGTGTTCCTGCCCGACGACCACCACGTCGAGGCCGCGACAGGAAAGTTCCCGCGCGATCGTCGACTTCCCGGCTCCGCACGGCCCCACCAGGACGATCCGCATCATCGGCCCTCGCTCTCGCTCGCTGGCAAGTGTAGCGGTTAGTTGCCAGTCACTCGGTGAGGGGGACAGTCAGCGCGAGCCGCCGGATCGGCTGGGGGGAGCCACCGGCCTGCAGACGCAGCGCGACGACCGTCATATCGTCTTGCGGATGACCCCGGTCGGCCTGGATCGCTGCTGCCAGGAGCGCATCGGCCAGCTCCTGCGCGCTGCGCTGGCTGGAAAGTTGGCGCTCGGCGAGGCTGACGAGATCGACTGGCTGATGCCAGCGCTGGCCAGCATGAGCGACCCCGTCGCTCAGCACGAGAACGGTCAGCCCCGGCTCGAGCGGCCATTCCGAGACGCTGGGGCGCGTGTGTCGATACAGCCCGATGCGCCCGCCGGTGGAGGCGACCACCTCGACGCTGCCGTTGCGGACCAAGAACAGCGGAGCTTCGCTGTTCCGGGTGACGACGAGCGTCCGGCTGGCGAGGTCGACCGACACGATGTCCAACTCGGCCGAAACGCGCCCGCTGCGGAGCGTGAAGAGAAAGTCATGGGCGGCACGAGCGGCAGCACCGTCACGGACTCCCTCGTTGAGGAGCGCCAAGACGCGGCCAGCGACCTGCAGGCTGAGCAGTTTGGCCGCGCTTCCCGAACCCTGGGCATCGACCAGGATGACCGAGATACCGCCACCGGGACGCTCGACGAGTTCGACGGTGTCACCGCTCTCGCGGTTCCCGGCACGGTGCGTTTTGGCGACGGCGATCTCGATCGTCAGCGACACGGTTCGGACGACGGAACGCTCCGGTTGCCGTAGTTCTGCGCGTAGTACTGCGCGAATGCTTCGTCGCGCCGGGCTGTCCACCAGTCGGCTCGGTGACGATACCAGGTGACCGTGCGGGCGAGCCCTTCCTCGAAGGGCGTGCGTGGGGTCCAACCGAGCGCCGCGAGCTTGCTCCAATCGACGGCGTACCGGCGATCGTGGCCGGGGCGATCGGCGACGTGCACGATCGCCGCTGGATCGGCATTGAGCAGTCTGACCACGGCACGCGCGACCTCGATGTTGGGACGATGCTGGCTGGCCCCGATATTGTAGGTGTCGCCAGGTTTCCCGTGGACGAGCACGGTCCAGATCGCGTGACAGTGGTCCTCGACGTAGAGCCAGTCGCGTTCCTGCAGCCCATCTCCGTAGATGGGGACCGGCTGGCCGCTCAAGAGGTTCGTGATGGCGAGCGGGATGAACTTCTCCGGGTACTGGTACGGACCGTAGGTATTGCAGCCGCGCGTGACCAGCACAGGCAGACCGTAGCTCGTCCAGTAACTGAAGACAAAGTGCTCGGCGGCCGCTTTGCTCGCTGCATATGGGTTCCGGGGGCGGAGCGGATCGGCCTCGCGGGCAGCGCCGACCAGGATCTCGCCGTAGACCTCGTCCGTGCTCACGTGCAGGAATCGCTGGACGCCTACCCGGAGGGCTTGCTCGAGCAAGACCATCGTTCCCCAGACATTGGTCTGAATGAACGCTGCTGGTGCGAGGAGCGAGCGATCGACGTGGGTTTCGGCGGCGAAGTTGACGACGGCGTCGCACCCTGCGATCGCTTCGGTGACGGCCGCGGGATCGGCGATATCGCCGTGGAGGAAACGCACCCGCGGGTCGTCGAGAACGTCCTCGAGGTCGAGCAGGCTCCCCGCATAGGTGAGCTTGTCGAGGACGACGACTTCCGGGACATCGAGCGCGAGCAGGAGCCGGACGAAGTGGCTGCCGATGAAGCCAGCACCACCTGTGACGAGGATGCGACGGAACGGTCGAAGACCCACCGACCCCTCCTGTTTTCGCGGAGAGCCTAGCACCCGGGCCACGGTGGCGGCAACAGGTCCGACGGGCTGCGCACAGCACCGCTGCGCGGGCGAGGAACGATTCCGGCAATGAGAGGGGCGGACAGCGAGTGCTCGCGGGTGCAGGGGAGCGTGTGCTTCCAGGGTGGCCAGCGCGCTCGACACGAAAAGGACAAAGGTTTGCGTACTCAGGTATTGACAGACAGGGCCCTGCGTACTATAGTGGCGGTAGCCAGGAGTACTCGCTGCGAGGACGGCCGGCCGGGTTCGCGCAGTACGAGAGTACTACCGGTGCGGGTCGGTTGAGTGACGAGGAAAGGAGCTCTGCGATGAAGTGGAAGAGCTGGAAGCTGCGCTGATTGCGGTGTAGGTTGCATTTAGGGCCCCGGTCGTCTCAGTGAAACGGCGCCCGGGGTTTCTTTTTCTTTTGGTTGTCTTTTAATTCGTCGTCGCTACCATAGGGATCGTTGTACTCGAGAGCAGTCGTCTATTCCGATAAGAAATCGGGACGACCGGGCTATCTTCAAGAAAAGAATGGCGGTGTTAAAGTTAACTGCAGGGGCTCTGCAGTGTAATGGCCACCGGTAGCTCGTCGGAAAACCTCACACGGCTGACGCCGATCCTATTGGCGCTTGCAGTCATCAATACTGTAAGCGTAGTCGCGTTTGCCATCTGGCATCCGACCACTCGCTTCGATGCAAGGACATTATTCACTACAGTTATTCTGGCTATGTTAGTTGTCATCGCCGAGCAGCTCGCGATCGACCTACCGATTCCGTACACTCGCGTTACAGTATCAGTATCGTCGGCGGTGAACTTCGCAGCGGTGCTTACGGTGGGGCCATTCTGGGGTGTGCTTGCCGCTGTTGTGGGCGCGGTTGTGGATGACTTGCTGGAGCGTCGTGAGCCAATCAAAATGCTCGTTAATGCGAACAATTTCGCACTTCAGGGAGTTGTCGCTGGACCTATCTACTACGCGCTCGCTCAGGCAGGGTCGCCCCTGTCGAGTCTTGCTAATTTCGGTGCAATGTTGCTTGCAGCGTTGACATCGTCCATCGCGCAGACGCTGCTTCTGGGAATCGTCCTCTCTGTCGCGATGGGCACCAGTGCCTGGTATCTCTGGCGGTCGATGGCGCGCGGGTTGCTCGTCGAGTTCCTGGCGCTCCCAGCTCTGGGGAGTCTCTTCCCGATCCTGGCCGAGGAGCATCCACTGGCACTCGTCCTCATGGTGATTCCGTTGCTCGGCCCGTATCTCGCGTTCCGTGACTACCGGCAGCTCCATCACGAGACGCAGAGCACCTTCGAGCTCCTGGCCGATTTGCTCGATCGGCGTGATCCGTATACGGCATCGCACTCCCAGCGGGTGGCACAGCTCACAGCGTTGATCCTCGACGAGTTCCCGGATCTTCCCGCCGAGGAACGCGAGGCGATCATCTCGGCGGCCCGTATTCACGACCTAGGGAAGGTCGCGACGAGCGATTCGATCCTGCGCAAACCGGGACGCCTCACCGATGACGAGTTCGCGATCATCAAACGGCATCCGGTCGATGGCAGCGAGATCCTGCGTCATCTCAGCCCCTACCGGCACATCGTCGAGATCGTGCGCCATCACCACGAGCGGTGGGATGGGCGGGGCTACCCCGATGGGCTCGCTGGCGAGGCGATCCCCTTCGGCTCCCGGGTCATTGCCGTCGCCGATACCTACGACGCGATGACGACCGATCGCCCGTACCGCCGAGCGCTGACCCACGAGGAAGCGCTGACCGAACTTCGGCGAAGCGCTGGAACCCAGTTCGATCCGGCCGTCGTCGCCGCCTTCGAGCGAGCCCTCTGCCGGGCAAGCGAAGCGGTCCGAGAGAAAACTGTTCCCCAGCCTACTGCGTCGTAGACTCGACGACCCCGCACCGGCTCCTCGATGATTCCGCTCGGCCAGCGGCCAACCTACGCCTCGGTGCAGGGGAATATCGCGTGCGCTTGGGACGTCGTCTGGGTTCGGGCGTTCCCAGGCTTGTGGATCGGCTTTCGCGACCGCTGATGCGCCTGCTGGGCGAGTGCCCCATCCGGTTTGGTCGCTCTCGACTGGTGTGCCGTGGCTGCTACTCGATCTGGTAGGCTCTCTGCGAGGGGAGCGACTGCGCATGCGGTTCGACGTGTTCACGATCTTTCCGCAGATGTTCGACGGTTTTCTGAACGAGA
>BEID01000193.1 GCA_002898975.1 bacterium HR27
GTGTACCGGTCGAGGCAGCGGCGTGTCCAGTTCCCGCCGAAGGGATCCATGACGACCATCGAGAAGCCGGTCGGCGATCCAGGGTCCTCGAGTGCCAGGTCGAGCCAGCGCACGATGCCGAACTCCTCGGCGAGTGTCCGTGCCAGCGGATGCTCAGCGAGCCCGGGGAACCAGTACCGGAAACGGACGATGTAGAGGTCGCCGATCGCATCGCGGAGCGCTTGCCAGCCTTCGTGGTCATCGTCAGCTGGGATGTAGGCACGGGCGTTCACACGTGCGAGGTTGTACGGGTCGCTCCAGAGGCGTTGCCGAACTGGGTGGTCTTCCGGCATGTACTCGGCGATGAACGCGGTGAACCACAGGTGAAAAAATTCGTAGCTTCGCCAGAGATCGTACGAGGGAATGAAGAACGCTGCTTCGTGATCGCTGGCGAGGTTGCTCGCATCGAAGTAGGTCGCACGTAGGAACGCCAGGTCGTAGGCGATTTCGCGCATTGCCTGGCTCATCGCTTCGTCTCCCACCAGTCGCCAGCGGTCAGCCCGAGTCGAGTCTCTGCGACTGGAGAGAACCCTGTCGTTCCCGTTCTGCCGTGCCGTGCATCCTCTGGCGCGACGTCACCGTGTCACGGTGAGGCCGAGGAGCCCGCCCATCTCGCGGAGCTGCTCGCGCGCTCGTTCGATATTCCGTCCCTCGCGTGCCGCAGTCAGCAGCCGTTCGCCTGCCTCGGCCAGGAGTGCGATCGCGCGCGGTGTATTGAGGTCTTCGGAGAGGGCAGCGACCATCGCGTCGCGCAGCGGTGCGAGGTCGAGCTGTGTCGCCTGCCCGCCGGTGGCGTTCACCGCCTCGCGCAGCCGACGGACGAGCGGCTCGAAGCGTGCTGGCCCATCGTCCTCGTAGGCGAACGGTGTGCGGTAATGGTGGCTGAGGAGGTAGAGGCGGA
Organism: bacterium HR27; assembly: GCA_002898975.1. Lineage (GTDB taxonomy): Bacteria > Chloroflexota > Chloroflexia > Thermomicrobiales > Thermomicrobiaceae > Thermomicrobium. The sequence continues at coordinate 941 of BEID01000193.1, forward strand.
TCGCATCGCCGGAGTGGTTGCGCAGCGTGTCGCGGACGAGGACGAGATTACCCAGCGACTTCGACATCTTGGCCCCCTGGTATTCGACCATCGCGACATGCACCCAGAACCGGGCGAAGGGGGCCGTACCGGTGAAGCTCTCCGACTGCGCGATCTCGCTTTCGTGGTGCGGGTAGATGAGGTCGTAGCCACCGCCGTGCACGTCGATCTGCGGGCCGAGGTACTTGAGTGCCATCGCGCTGCATTCGATGTGCCAGCCAGGGCGTCCAGGCCCCCAGGGACTGTCCCAGGTCGGCTCGCCGGGCTGGGCAGCTTGCCAGAGAACGAAATCGAGCGGGTCTTCCTTCCGCGGATCCTGCGGATCGGCGCCCCGCTCGGCCGAGAGCCGAATCATCTCGTCGCGACTACAGCGACAGAGCTGCCCGTAATCCGGATCGCTGGCGACGCGGAAGTAGACGTTCCCGTCCCGTACGTAGGCTGCGCCGCGTTCGATGAGCCGCTGGATGATCTCGATCATGAGCGGGATCTCTTCGGTCGCGCGGGGGAAGACGGACGGGAAAAGGACGTTGAGCGCGTTGAGGTCCTCCTGGAACTGGCGGATGTAGCGATCACCGAGCCGATCCCACGGCTCGCCGACCTCACGCGCCTTACGCAGGATATCGTCATCGAGGGCGGTGATGTTCTGGACGTACTTGACGCGCCAGCCATGGAACTGGCAGATCCGGTTGAAGACGTCGAACACGAGATACGTCATGGCATGACCCATGTGCGTCGTGTCGTAGGGAGTCACGCCGCAGACATAGAGTCGTACCGTTCGCCCGTCGGCCGGTGCGAACGGCTCGATTTTTCCAGTGAGCGAATTGAACAGCTGCACGGCTTCTCGCGCTCCCTCCAGCACTCGCGTCCCTCGCTTCGGGTATCGTACCATCGGAACGGCGAGCGGAAAGTGCGTCGAGCAGGAAGGATGTGGCATGGCAGGACAAGTCGGTGAACGAGCACCGGAGTTCCGGTTGCCGAGCACACTGGGGCAACCGCTGGCGCTGAGCGAGATCCTCTCCGAGCGGATCGCGCTCCTCGCGTTCTTCCATTTCGCCTTCACCGGTGGCTGAGCGAACGAACTGTCCCAGTTGTGGGGCAGAATCGAGGAAATCCGTGCGCTCGGCGCCGAGGTCTATGCGATCAGCTGCGACAGCCACTTCGCGCAAGCCGCCTGGGCCCGCGAACTCGGGGTCGATTTTCCCTTCCTCAGCGACTGGAGTCGTGAGGTCATCGCAGCCTATGACGTGAAGCTGGACGAGCTGGCAGGCTACCGTGAGGTGCCAGCCCGGGCGTTCGTCATCGTCGACCGGGACGGGACGATCGTCCACCGGGATCGGGCGCCATTACGCGCCCTTCCCGATGTCAACGCGGCAGTGGCCGCGCTGCGTTCACTCGCGGCGCGCTCCTGAGCCGACGGCCGGCGAGGTGGGCGATTCGACCAGTGCCGGTGCCTCGCGCAGCCGGCGGAGCGCTGCTTCGACCAGTCGACGGGTCGCCGGCGCCGGCTGGCCGACCTTGAGTTGCACCAGTTCGGGCGGGAAGAGCAGGTCGAGCGTCCATTCCATCGCTAGCCGAATCCGCCGGTCCCACCGCGGGATCTGCAGGAGCGCGTAGGTCCGCCACAGCCACCAGGCCACGAAGCCGGTCAGCGTGACGCGCCCCAGCCAGGCGACCGCGCTATGGTCACCGAGGGTGACCATCATGCCACGCGTCCGGTAGCGCATCGGCTCCAGCGGGCGACCGCTGAGACTGGCCACGAGGTTCTTGGCCAGGAGCTTGGCCTGGCGAACCGCGTGCTGGGCGGTCGGTGCGTACGGCCGACCCGTTGCCGGATCGGTCACCGCGGCGTTGTCGCCGATCGCCCAGACGTTGGGGAATCCAGCCACGCGCAAGTACTCGTCGACGACGATGCGCCCCCGCGCATCGAGCGGGAGACCGAACGATCGAACGATCGGATTCGGCTCGACACCGATCGCGCTGACGATCGTGCGCGACTCGAGCACCGTGCCGTCCTCGAGCGTCACCGCGGCGGGATCGACGCGGACGACCTTCTTGCCGAGCAAGACGTCGATCCCCCGGCGACGGAGTTCGCTCGCAGCGCGGTCGGCCGCCGCGTCGGGGAAGCCGGTCAGGAGACGGGGCAGCGCCTCGACCAGGACGACGCGCTCGGTGCCGGGCCGGATATTGCGGTAGAAGGGGAGTGCGTGCGTGAAGAGGCTGCGGATCTCAGCCGCGACCTCCACGCCGGTCGGCCCACCGCCGATCACCACGACGGTCAGGAGCCGCTGTTGTTCGTCCGGATCGGACTCGATATCGGCCGGTTCCAAAAGGTCGATCAGATGGTTCCGCAGCGCGAACGCATTCCCCAGCCGCTGCACGTCGAACGCATAATCGTCGAGGCCGGGAATGCCGAAGGTCGCCGGGACGCCACCGAGCGCGAGGACGAGATGATCGTAGGAGAGTTCCAGCGGTTCCTGATGATGCTGGTAGAGCCCATGCCGGATCGTCACTGTACGCCGCTCCAGATCGATGGCCGTCAGCTCCCCGACGTACAGGCGAGCGTGTGGCACCACATGCCGGATCGAGGTGAGAATCGTCTCGACCCGCAGCGCACCGGAGATCACCTCCGGCATGAGCGGGTAGAAGACGAACGCGTTCTCTCGCGAGATGATGGCGACTTCGATGTCCCCGGCACGCGCTGCCTGCCGGAGTGCGTGAGCGGTCGTGACGCCAGCGAAACCGCCACCGGCGATGACGATCCGCATCGGTTCGGTTCGCTGTCCCTTTTCCATCGTCTGCCAACCTTACTCGTTCTGGCTCGACGCCATCGTCGCCAGACGAACCCATCATTGTATCGCACAGCATGACACCTGGTGGGCACGGTCGTTCCATTTACCGGAAACGATGTGGAGGTCGTCTCTGCAACAATGAACACGTGGGCTCTCGGGAGCGAGAAGGGGAGGATCGGATGGGAGCACGAGGGTTCGGGCTGGCAGCGGCAGTGCCACACGAGGTGATCCGTGCTGCGGCCAGCGCCTGCGAGGCACTGGGCTATCGCACTTTTTGGGTCAACGATACACCGGACGGTGACGGGCTGGCTGCGCTCGCTGCTGCAGCTGCGGTGACCAGCCGCATCGCGCTCGGCGTGGGGGTCTTACCGCTCTCTCGCTGGACGCCAGAGCGGATCGCCGAACGTGTCCGGGAACTCGACTTGCCGATCGAGCGACTGCGCTTGGGGATCGGTTCGGGGGCAGGAAGCGGCGCGCTCGAACGCGTCCGTCAGGGGGCGCAGGTGCTCCGGGCGGTACTCTCGTGCGAACTGGTCGTCGCGGCGCTCGGTCCCCGCATGTGCCGGCTCGCGGGTGAAGTCGCCGATGCCGTCCTGTTCAACTGGCTGACGCCGGAATTCGTCGATCGCTCCACGGAGTGGGTCCGGGCGGGAGCGGAGGCAGCGGGACGGTCGCTGCCGCAGCGCTATGCCTACGTCCGTGTCGCACTCGGGCAAGCAGCGCTCCCTCGCTTGGAAGACGAAGCA
>BEID01000194.1 GCA_002898975.1 bacterium HR27
GCTTCGGTGTCGAGCATCTGCCACCCGACTTCGAGGTCCTCACCCGGCAGATCGTCGACAACCGCTCGGCGAGCCAGCATCCTGCACCGTCGATTCCGCTGGCAGACAGCCGAGCGTGGCAGCGACTGAGCGGTGCCTGGCTGCAATACGCGTACGAGCCACCCAGCATGCCAGCGGAAGATGCCGATGGCTTCCTCACCCAGGAAGAACTCGAGCAGGCACTGGCCCAGGCGCACGCTGAGCGGCAGCAGGCACCCTTCAGTGCAGCTGGCTGTCGGCTCGATCTCTTCGCGGACGAAACGGGCGCGCGCGCGGCGTTCCAGGCACTCACTGGTGCGTCGCCAGGCCAGCGCCTGCCCCATCGCGGGCGCGGGGACGAGAGCGTACTCCTGCTCGCTCCGGCAGCGATTCCCGGCTTCGCGCGCCTCACCCTCTGGTTCCGCCGCGACACGGTCGTCGCCGCCGTCTCCGCCATCGCTGCCTGCGATCCAACCGATCCAGCCAGTTGCGCTGGCGTCCGCGAACGGACCGAGTCGCTCGCGGCACTCCTGCTCCGGCGGATCGACGCTCGCGTCCCTGCTCTCGCGCCTCCTCCGCCGGTTGCAGCCGATCCCCGCAGCATGATCGAAGCACGCTGTCCGGAACGCGACTACACGAGTTGCGTAGCCGAAGCGCTGGCGGTTCTCGCTACAGGAGAGCCGACCACGCTCTGCGTCTCACCGTACGGCGAATGGCGGTTCGTTCCCCCACCATCAGATCGGCGGGCGGGAATGTGCCCGGACGAGTGGGACGCCGTGGCATCGTTCCCGCTCGCTTCCGGCTGAATCACGGTCGACTTCGCTGTTCGACCACCGCCATCTCCGCTGCGGGGCGCGCCAGGCGCCGAGCTCGCCGGCGCGGTTCACGGAAGAGGGAACGCGCCATGCCATCGAGGACAATCCCGCACACCGCGATGACGAGGAGCATCGCCATCAGCTCGCCGTAGTCCAGACGGTCGCGGGCGTCGAGGATCGCGTAGCCGAGCCCAGAATCGACGCCGAGCATCTCCGCCGGTACCAGCACGATCCAGGCGACCCCGACAGCGAGGCGAAGCCCAGCGAGAACCCGCGGTCGCACCCCTGGCCAGACGACATACCGCACGAGTTCCCAGCGCGAGGCGCCCAAACTCCGCCCGACCTGCGTCCAGCGCGGATCGAGCCGGGCGACACCGTCGACCGTACTGAGCAGGATCGGCCAGGTCGACGCCATGACCAAGAGGAAGACGACCGAGCGAGTCCCCGCACCGAAAACGAGCAAGGCCAGCGGCATCCAGGCGAGCGGTGACACCATCCGGAGCACCTGGATCACCGGACCGAGCATCCGGCTCACCCAGCGGATACTGCCGATCGCGACTCCCAGCGGGATACCGAGTGCTGCCGAGATAAGCAAGCCCAGAGCGACACGCTGTGCACTGGCGAGGACATGCGGCCATAACGCGCCGCTCGCCACCAACTCACCGAGGGCGCGGAACGCCGGGCCGGGTGCGAACCGGCTGGCGAACGAACCGGGCGCAGCGACGACATCAGTCGCCAGCCACCAGCTCACCCCGACGATGGCGAGTCCGACGAACGGCAATGTCGCATCACGGACGATGCGCAACTGCTTCATGGCTCGATCCGTTCGCTCCGCGTCAAAGTCTCCGGGAGATCGAACACCGCCGGGCCACCTTCGGCATCGAGCGCCTGGCGGACGAACCGGTCGTCGACGAGTTCAGCATGCGCCGCGGTCGGATCGAGCGTCGCGAGGAACCCTGCGTCCCCCTCGACGCGCGTCCGCCGGAGATGCTCGATGAGCGCCTCCGTGTAGGACTGGAACGGGTACGGGCGGAAGTCGATGCGTTGCGCACCCCACTCCGGATGGCGGATCACGCTGTCTTGAACGTACCGGTCATGCTCGTGATCCAGGAGGACTCGCTCGATCGCCTCCAGCGGTTGCGGTAAGTAGCCGCGGTCACCCTGTTTGGCGAGGAGCTGTGCCGCTTCGCTCCGGTTCTCGCGGGCGAACCGTTGCGCCCGCACGATCGCGGTGACCACCGCCTGCGCCCAGTCCGGTCGCGTCGCCACATCCTCCTCGTGCATGATGACGACGCAGCAGGCATGATCGAGCCAGACATCGCCGCTGAAGCGGAGGATTTTCCCTACCCCCTGAACCTCGGCGAGCGCGTTGAACGGCTCGGCGACGATGTACCCAGCGATCGATCCATTGGCCAGCGCCGGTGCCATATCGGATGGAGCCATCACGACCAGTTTCACTGTCCGCTCGTCGGCCGAAGGATCGCCGCGCAGGATCGGCTGCAGGCCGGCACGCTCGAGGAGCATCTGGATGAGGACGTTGTGAATCGAATACCAGAACGGCACGGCAAGCGTCTTCCCAGCCAGATCCTCGACCCGCTCGATCTCCTCGGCGACGGTCAAGGCCGAACCGTTGACGTGATCCCAGGCGACGAGCTTGACCGGTACCTGCTGGCCGAACCGCATCCAGATGCTGATCGGCATGAGCAGATGGACGACATCCACCTGCCGTGCCTGCAGCGCTTCCGAGATCTGCGACCAGCTCCGGAACATCGTCGGCTGGTCGGCCTCCAACCCCTGCTCCTGGTAATACCCCTTGGCGTGCGCAAGGAGCAGTGGCGCAGCATCGGTGATCGGCAAGTAACCGATTCGCACCCGACCGCTCGCCGCCGCCGGCGTAGAGCGGGATGCTGTGGGGACGACAGTGGGGCCGGACGAACCGACTGGGGCTGTCGCCGTGGGCGCGCTGGCGCTGCTCCCGCAGGCCGCGAGGAGCGGTCCCGCGACCAGGCTGCTCGCGACGCTCCGCAAGAACGTTCGCCGCGTCGCACGTGTCATCGATCACCCCTCCCCCACGAAGACGAGTTCAGCCGGCACGGCTGCCTGTGGTCCTCCCGCGTATCCCGCGAGCACCTGGTGCCGGAGCACGTCCGGCACATGTTCAGCCACCCACCACCGGCCCACGACCCTCGCCGGCTGTCCCCCGAGCAGGACGAGTTGGTCACCGAGCGAGAGCGCTTCGTCCAGATCGTGCGTCACCAGCACAGCGGTCAGCGCGAGATCACGTACCAGCTCGCGCAGCCACTGCTGGGCACCCCGTCGCGTCAGCGGATCGAGTGCGGCGAAGGGCTCGTCCAGGAGCAGGAGCCGTGGCATCGTCGCCAGAGCCCGCGCCAGGTTGACACGTTGGGCCTGGCCACCGGAGAGCGCGTCCGGCAACGCATCCGCTAGTTCGCGGAGCCCAGTTCGCTCCAGGAGCCGGTCGACGATACCCCCATCCACGCGGTCCCGGTTCGCGGCGAAGCGCAGACCGAGTCGCACGTTTTCGGCAACCGTCAGCCACGGGAGAAGACTCGGCTCCTGGAAGACGAGGCGGACATCGCGCCGGGGATCGAGATCCTCGTGGTAGCGCACCACGCCGCGCGTCGGCGACTCGAGTCCCGCCAGGATCCGGAGCACCGTCGATTTGCCGACACCGCTCGGGCCGAGCACCACCGTCACCGCACCAGCTGGCACTGCGAACGAAATGCTCTCGAGTACGGCGCGGACTCGCCGGCCGTGCCCGTACACCTTCGTCACATCGAGGAGTTCAACTGCTGCAGCTCCCATAGTAACTGCCCTTCCGTCGGTGACTGGATCGGCAGGAACGCGGCTTCACGCTGGCGGCGCGCCGTGGCACTCTCAGCCCGATAGGCTTGACCGCCCTTCACCTTGGCTTCGAGCGCGACGGCCGAGCAGGCGAGGCGCATCGCCGTGAGCCGGAGCTCCACCACGCGGCGTCGTCGCTCGGAGTCGCCCGGTTGCAAGGCCGTTGCGAGTACCCGACGCAGCGCGCTGGCTAGCTGTTCTGCTTCCTGCCAGGCGGACTCCACGTCATTCCGGAACACGGCGTTCACACCGCGGAGCGCAGCGCCTGCCTCGCTGAGCGCACGCGCCGCGAGTCCCCAGCAGAAGCTCGCCTGCAGGGCGAGGAACGGTGGTTGCACGCGTTCCAGGAACGCCCGCACATCGCGAGCCAGCACCCACGTCTCCGGTACGACCACCGAATCGAAGCGGAGCGAACTGCTCGCCGTCGCTTGGAGTGCCAGAAGACGCGGGTAGGGCTCGATCACGACGCCAGCAGCTTCGCTGGGCACCGCCACGACGAGCGTCCCGTGCGCGGTTTGCGCTGGCGTCACGACGAGAAACCGTCCGGTCAGGTTCGACGCCCAGGGGATGAAGCCGCTCAGCGTGAGCGAGCCATGCCCCGGCTGTGCAGTCACCGGGAGCGGTCGCCCCGTCTGCACGTGGCCGAGCGCGGTCGCCAGCGCCGTGCTGCCGTATCGCCGAGCACTGATGAGCTCCGGCACGACAGCCTCGCGGAGCGGCGAACCAGGCTCGCTGAACGCGAGATAGACCAGCGTGACCACGTGGCACCACAACGA